>JBQCHB010000231.1:0-10496 GCA_051955075.1 Flavisolibacter sp. | reverse complement strand
GAACTTTTAAATTGGATATTTTCAAAACAAAAAAAAGAAGCGCCATAATTGTTTCGAAACAAAGAATTTTGCCCTAAATTGTCCGCATGATCGTAGGTATTTTGAAAGAGCCTCTGCCCGAAACCAGAGTTTCTTTGTTGCCCGAAGCAGTGGCCCAATTGGTAAAGAAAGGAATTGTGGTAGTAGTTGAAAGCGGAGCCGGATTAAAAGCTGCTGCTTCCGACAGCGATTATGAAAAAGGAGGAGCGAAAGTCAGTCCTGCACAAGATGTGGTTGCTCAAAGCGATATTATTCTTTCCATTCACCAGCCTTCTGTTCAAATTCCTGCACAAAAAATTTTGATTGGTGTATATCAGCCTTTGTTCAATCAGCTTACAACACAGCAATGGGCGCAGCAAGGCATTACCACGTTTAGCTTGGATATGCTGCCACGAACTACCCGTGCACAAAGCATGGATGTACTTAGTTCGCAAGCCAATATAGCAGGATACAAAGCTGTGTTGCTGGCAGCTAATTTATATCCCCGCTATTTTCCCATGTTTATGACGGCTGCCGGAAGTATCAAGCCTGCAAAGGTTTTAATATTGGGTGCAGGCGTTGCCGGGCTACAAGCTATTGCTACGGCAAGACGTTTGGGTGCCGTAGTTGAAGTATTCGATACCCGCCCGGCAGTGAAAGAAGAAGTAATGAGCCTTGGTGCAAAGTTTGTCGAAGTGGAAGGCGCTGCCGATGCCTCAAAAGCCGGCGGCTATGCAGTAGAGCAAACCGAAGAATACAAACAAAAACAACAACAAAAAATTGCAGACAGTATTGCCAAAGCCGATATTGTAATTACTACAGCACAAATTCCCGGCAAAAAGGCACCGATTTTAATTACCGAAGAAATGATGAAGGCCATGCGCAATGGTTCTGTCATTATTGACATTGCTGCTGCAACAGGCGGTAACACGCCGTTCACTAAAAATAATGAAACTGTTATGCACAATGGTATAGCTATTGTTGGCAACAGCAACTTACCATCAACCATGCCTTCCGATGCCAGTAAATTATATGGAAAAAACATCCTGAATTTTTTACAGCTCATTACAACAAAGGAAGGTCAGTTGCACTTGAATTGGGAAGATGACCTGGTAACAGGAAGTTGCATTACCAACAATGGCGAAATTGTGAACGAACGTATGAAGCAATATTCAATATCTGAATAGTTCTTTAAAATAGAGTTGATGTTTGTGTACTAAGCTGCAGTGCTACTATTGAACTGGTGTTGCCCCGATAGCTATCGGGACACACTTGTACTGTAACAACATTATTAAACTGTTTAAATCTAAGCTCTTCGCTGCGGGCGGAGAGAGTGAGAAAATATGGACAACTTATTTACATGGATCTCCGGAAATCAGCAAATTATCTACATTGTCATCCTCATGATTTTTGTAGGTATTGAAGTTATTGGCCGCGTACCCAGTGTATTGCATACGCCATTAATGAGCGGGGCCAATGCTATACATGGCGTGGTGATCATTGGGGCCATCATCGTTATGGGCCGTGCTGAAAGCAACAATTATTTTGCATTGATACTGGGCTTCCTGGCCGTTATTCTTGGAACGCTTAATGTTGTAGGCGGTTTTGTTGTTACTGACCGCATGCTGGAAATGTTTAAATCAAAAAAGAGAGAAAAGCCTAAACTTTAAATTCCAAATTCTAAATGGACGACAAAAAGAGATATGATTTAGAAGAAAGATCAGAATCTTTTTCATTAGGAATAAGGAACTTTTGCAGAAAACTAAAATTTGATGTGATTACCAAAGTGTATATTTCACAGGTTATAAGATCGGCCAGTTCTATTGCTGCTAATTATATAGAAGCTAATGATAACTTAGGTAAGAATGACTTGAAGATGAAGGCTAAAATATGTAAAAGAGAGTCGAAAGAAACAAGACTTTGGTTAAGGCACATTGAGACATTTCAGGATTCGGAATTAGAAGCAACAAGACTTGATTTATTGAAGGAATCAGAAGAATTGATGCTCATTTTCGCCGCTATATTAAGAAGGCTGGATTAATAGGCACTATAGAATTTAGAATTTAATTATTAGAATTTTTGCAATGAACTACAGCATACTTACTGTTATTTATCTCGTCGCTTCGGTTACATTTATTCTGGGATTAAAAATGCTGTCGCATCCCGAATCGGCACGCAAGGGAAACTTAACGGCGGCAGGCGGCATGTTCCTCGCTATTTTCGGAACCATTTTTTTATACGAAGACCTTGACACCGGCGAAAAGCTTCACAATTATGGATGGATTTTTAGCGGGTTGATTATCGGCGGCATCATCGGGACACTCATTGCCAAAAAAGTAAAGATGACGGCCATGCCCGAAATGGTTAGTCTTTTTAATGGCATGGGTGGTGCTTGTGCCGCATTGATCTCCATTGCCGAATTCAATCATTTTGCATCAAGCAATTTTGCTTACCACATCATTCAGGACTTTCCGGCAGAGAATATGTTGAACATGGAGTCTTTTGAACTGCCTGTTCAAACATCCATGATGCTTACCATTTTCTTAGGGCTCATCATCGGCTCTATTTCTTTTGCAGGCAGCATTATAGCATGGGGAAAATTGAATGGAAAAATAAGGGACAAATCTTTCAAAGGCCAACATATTGTAAATCTTGTAGTGCTTGCGCTTATCATCGGAATTACAATTTTTCTTTTGTCCACTATCAGTTCGTCCTTTGAAGTAACCAGCGGAGGATTGATTAATACTGCAAAAAGAATTTCCATAAAAGGACTGAGCATACAACTCAATACTTCGGTATATGTGCTTTTTTACCTGGTATTTTTTTTATCGCTTGTTTACGGAGTACTATTTGTGTTACCTATTGGCGGCGCCGACATGCCGGTAGTGATTTCTTTGCTCAATTCTTTTACCGGCGTAGCTGCAGCTTGCGGTGGCTTTTTATACGATAACAAGGTAATGCTCACAGGTGGTATTTTAGTTGGTGCCGCTGGTACGTTGCTCACCATTTTAATGTGTAAAGCCATGAACCGTTCTTTGGCTAATGTGTTGATCGGTTCTTTTGGCGGGAATAAGACAGGTAGCACAGGCGGCGCAAAAGAACAGGGACAGTACAAAGAAATTAGTGTTACAGATGCGGCCGTTGTAATGGCTTATGCCAACAAGGTAATGATTGTGCCTGGCTATGGTCTAGCTGTAGCGCAAGCTCAGCATGCCTGCCACGAGTTGGAAAAATTGTTGAATGAAAAGGGAGCTGAGGTGAAGTATGCCATTCATCCCGTAGCAGGCCGTATGCCTGGTCATATGAATGTATTGTTGGCCGAAGCTGATGTGAACTACGAAAAGCTTGAGGAAATGGAACAAGCGAACGAAGAATTTTCTACGACAGATGTTGTGTTGGTATTAGGTGCTAATGATGTTGTAAATCCCGCTGCTAAAAATGATCCTTCTTCTCCTATTTATGGCATGCCTATACTGGATGTAGAATTAGCCAAATCAGTTATTGTTAATAAGCGTAGCATGAAGCCCGGATATGCGGGCATTGAAAATGATCTTTTCTTTCGTCCTAAAACTTCAATGTTGTTTGGCGATGCCAAAAAAGTATTGCAGGATTTGATTGCGGAGATAAAGAACTTGTAATTGTTTTTAGTAAAAGCCAGTGTAAAACTTTTAAGCCTTCATTAATTGTAATGCTACAATTCCGGTAACAATAGCAATACTGAAACTGATTAAAGTACCGATTAGTAAATATTCTGTTTTCACTTCCTGGCGATTGGGTTCATTGAACCGCAACAAGCTTTTCGCTGTAATAAGCAATCCCACAGATGCGTATTGATGATTCAGAACCAGGATTAAAATAATAATGCGTTCAATAACCCCGATCCATTTTCCTGCATTGCCTAAACTGTCGGCATCCGGTATTTGAGCTCTCCATTTTTGCGTTAGTTTTCCAATGAGAATGCCGCAAGGCCTGGTTAAAAAAATAAGCGCAGTGATTAATATCCAGGTGTCTTTATTATTGATCTTTTGCCATGCTGATTGAACATCGCTCCAATGCAGAAAGGTAAAATACCAACAAAAGGCAATAACAATGAAATGCAATGCCTGATCAATCAGGAAATATTTCACTTTATCGGGACGGTACGACTTCCAGCCATCAATTAAAGTATGTGTTATCAGGATAACCAGCACAACGATCCAATATTGATAGCCGATAAATATCAGTGCTGCCAATGCTGTTGTAAGCCCATGAAAATATAAATGAACAGATCGGAAATGTTTAGCGTTCCTGCTTTCGATCCATTGAGTTGGCTGTAAAACAAAGTCAGTGATCAAATGTGCTAACACCAGTTTAATCAGCCAAATAATATAAGTGTCCATGCTATGGTTCGATTGAGTCAATCAGCAGTTGGTATTCCATTAATAACTTCTCTATTTCGGGCCAGCCTGCAGATTGAGTGTGTTTATGTATGGTAGCCTGTGATTTTTTCAGTCTTTTTGCAGTTTCTGTTTGATTGCGTTTCATCAACAGTTCAAAAACCACAGAAGCCTGTTTGGTTGTTAAGCGCTGAAAAAGATAATCAATAAAATGCGCAATTACACGTAGGCCTATGTTAGCTGTATTATTTTTTTCGTTGCTAACAATCGCTAAACGCTGGCTTGTACTCATTTTGTCAAATGTGCGACCCGACAAAATAAAAGCTTCATCTGTAGTTGTTTTCAAAAATTTGATGGGCGCCTTTACAGCACCAATGCCTATACTGGCCTTGATATCGGTAACTGGCATAGACGTCCCTGATGGTAGCTTCATGGCGCATGTACGCATCTGGAGCAACAGCCATAAAGCTTCCACCGGCGATTTTACATAAACCTGGAAACTATCTCCCCGAAAGAATTCATACTTGTACGCTTGCAAAATGCTTATGAGATTTTTCATCAACTTCTTTGCATCGGCCTTTGGTAGTTGCGTGGAGTTAACAATATCAGCAGTGATGACGGCACTAATAGCCATTTATCTCGTTTTTACGAATATAGCCTAAAAAGGCGAATATTGTAAATTATAGCCTAAAAAGGCAAATTTTTAAAATTATAGTCTAAAAAGGCTATAATGAATATTTGTGGCAATGGAACTAATTGCTTCAATTCTATTTCTCCTAATTTTAGGAATATAAAAAATTCAACAATGAAGGCCATCTTCTTCGCTATTGCATTACTCGTCCTTTCTTCAATGCTTCATGCCCAGCAAAAGTTAATGGGTTTTACAGAAACCAATGCTGCGAAGCAAAGAGATTGGGAAAATCAATTTGATGCGCAAATGAATGCGCAGAACCTGGACGAATGGATGAAGTTTCTATCTTCTCATCCGCATCATGTGGGCTCGCCTCAGGACAAGATGAATGCGGAATACATGGCTAAACTTTTTCGGCAGTGGGGATATCAAACAGAGATCAGCACTTATTACGTTTTATTTCCCACACCTAAAATACGCCAGCTTGAACTTTTAGGTGCCAAACCATATAAAGCGAAACTGGATGAACCGGCGCTGGCGGCTGACAAAACATCTAATCAAAAAGAAGAACAACTCCCTCCTTATAATGCTTATTCCGCCGACGGAGATGTGACAGCAGATTTGGTTTTTGTAAATCGTGGTGTGCCTGCCGACTATGAGCAACTGGAAAGAATAGGCGTAGATGTAAAGGGAAAAATTGTGATCGCAAAATATGGTGGATCGTGGCGTGGCATTAAGCCCAAAGTAGCATACGAGCATGGTGCCGTGGGTTGTATTATTTACTCCGATCCTGCCGACGATGGTTATGTGCAGGGCGATACGTATCCAGATGGTCCGTTTCGCCGGAAAGATGGTGTACAGAGGGGATCTGTAATGGATATGCCCGTTTATCCAGGCGATCCGTTGACGCCTGATGTTGGCGCTACAAAAGATGCAAAAAGGTTAGACAGAAAAGACGTAAAGACAATTATGAAAATCCCTGTGCTTCCTATTTCTTACGAAGATGCTTTGCCACTGTTACAATCATTGGGCGGGCAAGTAGTGCCGGCAGCATGGAGAGGTGGCCTGCCTATTACGTATCATGTTGGCCCCAGCAATGACAAGGTGCATCTGAAATTAGAATTTAACTGGGACATCAAACCGGTAAATAATGTAATTGCAAAATTACCTGGCAGCGAATATCCTGACCAATGGATCATTCGTGGTAATCATCATGATGGTTGGGTAAATGGCGCTGCCGATCCTTTGAGTGGCATGGTAGCTGAAATGGAGGAGGCAAGGGCATTGAGCGAGTTGGTGAAGAAAGGTTATCGTCCTAAACGTACTATTGTTTATTGTGCATGGGATGGTGAGGAACCTGCATTATTAGGTTCTACCGAGTGGGCAGAAGATCATCAGCAGGAACTGAAACAAAAAGCGGTGGTCTATATTAACTCCGATGGCAATGGCCGTGGATTTATTGGCGCCAGCGGTTCGCATACAATAGCGCCGGTCGTCACTCAGGGGGCAACTGAGGTAACAGATCCACAAACTGGTGTGTCGATCAAAGAAAGGCGTTGGGCGAAAGCGGTGACAGATGCCGACAATGCTACCAGAGCAAAACTTTTGAACAATAAGTATATAAAATTGGAAGCTTTAGGTGCGGGTTCTGATTATTCTCCTTTCATTCAGAACATGGGCATTGCCTCTATAGATCTTGGCTTTGGCGGAGAAAGTCGCGGCGGCGAATACCATTCTGCTTACGATTCTTATGATTTGTTTACACGGTTTAAAGATCCGGGATTTCAATACGGCGTGGCGCTGGCAAAAACAGCAGGCCGTGTTACTATGCGCCTGGCCAATGCCGATGCTTTGCCTTTTGACTTCAACAGCTTTTATAAAACGCTTACAGATTACGCTTCTGAAGTAAAAACCTTATTGGATAATGAAAGAATAGAAACGGATGGGGAAAATAAAATAATCAAAGAGGGCTTATATAGGCTTGCAAAAGATCCAAAAAAGACATGGATAACACCGGCTACCAAAGAGCCTGTGCCCTACCTGAATTTTAGTGACCTTGATAACTCAATCATGCAATTAAAAACATCTGCAGAAGAATTTCAAAAAGCTTATGCTAACGCTACTTCATTGCCTGTTGAAAAATTAAATGCGCTTAACCAACTTTTATATAAGGCGGAAAGAAGCTTGATTGATGACGATGGTTTGCCCCGTCGCCCCTGGTACAAACACGAGATTTATGCCCCTGGTTATTATACAGGATATGGTGTAAAAACATTACCCGGCATCAGGGAAGCCATTGAACAGCGCAACTGGAAAGAAGCACAGCAAAATATTAGTATCGTTTCAAAAGTTATCCAGGCTTATAACGAACAAGTGCAGCAGGCAACTTCCATATTGAGCAAGCCTACATTTTAAGCTAAGAGATAAAAGAGTGAAATAGAGAGCTTAGTCTCTTCTTTGACTCTTTTATCTCTTTACTCTTAGCCTAAACTTACCTTTGAAGGATTATTCAGCAAAGATTTTTTTGATGCAGTTACCACGGGCTTTATTAGATTCACTAAAAGGTGTAGAGGGCTTCGAAAAAGAAGCATTTGAGCAAGTGCATGATGCAGGAGAGCAGGTAACTTCTATTCGCATCAATCCGGCAAAGTGGGTAATAGAGAATGATGAATGGTCAATAGGCCGTGCTAATCACCTCCCGATAGCTATCGGAATGCCATTCACCATTCAACAACCCGTTCCCTGGTCGCAATTCGGTTACTATCTTTCACAGCGTCCTTCATTTACTTTCGATCCGCTTTTTCATGCGGGCTGTTATTATGTGCAGGAAGCATCGAGCATGTTTTTAGAGCAGGCGTTAAAACAATTAGTTGATCTTTCGCAACCCCTAAAAATATTGGATCTAAGTGCCGCTCCCGGTGGTAAATCAACACATATCCAATCCCTGGTTTCTCCCGAAAGCTTATTGGTAAGTAATGAAGTAATTAGAGGCCGTTGCAATATTCTTACCGATAATATTATAAAATGGGGAAGCCATAATGTAATGGTCACGAATAACGACCCATCTGCATTTAAAAAATTGGCGGGTTATTTTGATATAATTGTTGTGGATGCACCTTGCAGCGGAAGTGGTTTGTTCAGAAAGGATGAAACAGCTATTGAAGAATGGAGCCTGAATAATGTAGCACTTTGCAGCCAGCGCCAACAAAGGATCTTAGCCGATGTGCTGCCTGCATTAAAAGAAAATGGTTTACTGATCTATTCTACTTGTTCATATTCAAAAGAAGAAGACGAAGACATCGGCGATTGGTTGATAGATGAATTTGAAATGAAAAGTGTCCCGATAGCTATCGGGATGAAAGTTGAAAATGAATGGAACATTGTAGAAAGCGTATCCTCTAAAACAGGCGCTGCGAGTTATCGTTTTTACCCTTATAAAGTAAAGGGGGAAGGCTTTTTTATCTCCTGCTTTAGAAAGACAACTAGTGAAAAGGAGATAAGACTGAAGCCTGGAAAAATTGAAAAGGCAACTGCTAAAGAAAGAGCTGTTATCCTGCCCTGGATAAAAAATTTTGATGTGGAAATAATAAAAGAAGCAGATTCTTTTACAGCCTTGCCTGTATATTTTTTAAACGATTACTCTTATCTGAGGCCACTATTGAACATAGTATACAAAGGAACCACTATTGGCCAGATCATGAAAGATAAATTGGTGCCGCATCATGCATTGGCATTGAGTACTATCATATCGGAAAAGGTTCAAACTACAGAGTTGACTTATGAAGATGCTATTAAATATTTGCAAAAGCAGGACATTCATACAGAACCTTTGTCATTGGGATGGCAAACCGTTAGCTATCAAAAACATAATTTAGGCTGGATAAATGCTTTGTCCACCCGTATCAATAATTACTATCCCAAAGAATTGCGTATTTTGAAACAGGAGCCTCCTTCTTTTAAAAAATAATAAGCATATTTGTAAGGCTAATCGAACACCATGTTGCTGATCTGCATGGACCATTGAAAGACTAAACATATCCAAATGAAAAAGTTTTTTCTGCTTGCCACCATCTTATTTTGTTGCACTGTTGTATTTGCACAAAACGAATTAGAGGTTCATCATTCCGATAAAGGCGCATTCCTTAGCCACACAGTTGCTGCCAAAGAAAATTTTTATTCTATCGGTCGCTTGTACAATGTGTATCCAAAGGACATTGAATCTTTCAATGGTCTTGATATGAAAAAGGGATTGAACATTGGGCAGGTAATTAAGATTCCTTTGAACGCTACTAATTTCTCTCAAAAATCTGCCAATGGCCGCGCTGTGTATTATGTGGTAGGAGACAAAGAAGGTTTATATCGTGTAAGTGTAAAAAATGATGGTGTGCTGATGGCAGACCTGCGTAAATGGAACCATCTGGCGAACGACAATATTCATGCAGGACAAAAATTAATTGTTGGTTATTTGGTTTCTCCCGAAGCCAATAATATTGTGGCAACGCATGCTGCTGAAGCAGAAAAAAAAGAACCGGAACAACCTAAGCAGGACGTAGCCGTTCAGCAACCGGTTAAAGAAACATCTAAAGCAAAAAAGGAAGAAACAATTGAAATTAAAGAGCCGGAAAAGAAAGCGGAGCAACCTGTAAACAAAACTGTTTCCAATCCAGAGGTCCAGGTGGCAGTGAACGATGGTAACGGCGGTTACTTTAAACCTTTATTTGACAAACAAATAAAGGTGCAGCCTGTTAAAGAAGATGAGACGGTTACAGCAGGCATTTTTAAAACAGCCAGCGGCTGGCAGGATGCCAAATATTATGCACTGATGGATAATGTGGAGCCCGGAACGATTGTTCGTATTATTAACCCAACCAACAATAAAGCCGTGTATGCAAAAGTGCTGGGCGAAATGAGTGGCATTCGCCAAAATCAGGGATACAACCTCAGAATGAGTAATGCTGCAGCATCGGCGCTGGATGTGAATGATACGGATAAATTTATTGTGAGAGTGAATTATTGATGGAAAACTTTTGAATAGAAAAGTCTCACGTTTGTGAGACTTTTTGATATTGTGATGTAAAGTTATTCAAACTGACTAAATAGGAGGAAGTCTTTGTTAATGCAAGTTTCTTCGTTTTTTTTAGTAAGGAACATAATTGGTAAATGCCCAAATTTTCACTCAAACCTATATCCCCTCAAAAAATCTTCAACCATCATTTTCTTCTTTCCTTCCAACTGCAATTCTTTGATGTGAATAAAACCATCTGCACAGGCAAATTTTAAAAATGTTTTTTTGTCTGTTTCAAAAATCCCGGGTTCAGCAGAGGGTTGATTATGTACTTTTTCGCTTCTGTAAATCTTCAGCACTTTACCATTCAAATAGCTAAATGCGCCGGGAAAAGGAGAGAGGCCGCGGATCAAATTGTGCACTTCATCTACCGGTTTGCTCCAGTCAACCTTGCAGGTTTCGGTAA
>JBQCHB010000230.1:0-6513 GCA_051955075.1 Flavisolibacter sp. | reverse complement strand
TTTGGAATCGATATGATACACAGAATCCAAAATGGCAGGGTGCTCATTATAAACGCCTGCAGTTAAATTTAAGGTAACCGAACTGTTATCAGGCTTTTGAAATACAACAGTAGCACTGTTGCTTTGATAAATATTCTGAACAATGAAATCAGCATTTGCCGTCGTAATGTTGGTATTGCCATTGATGGCCGTAATGCGCCAGCCGCGGCGAACGCCAGCCACACCTGCAGGCGATTCTTTTTCTACTGCCCTTACCCTCAGATCACCTTCAGCCCTGAAGAAAATGTTCAGGCCAAAATCACCGGTTGAAACGCCTGAACTCACATCATCCCATTCGGCCTGTTTAATCCCAAAGCTCCATTTGTCTACGGGACCTGTAAACCCCGGTTCTGTGCTGTATTGGCGAATGGCTGTCATGATCTTGTCAGGATCGTCGTAACTGCCTGCGTTAAAAGAAGAAGGAATTTGGCTATACCACAAATAAATATCTTTTGTGTAAAGCAGTGCAGAATCTTTCAGTGCATCTGCTGATGTGGTAGTTGTTGTTGGCGTTGGTGTGGATGTCGTGTTTTCGGCCGATACATCTTCTTTTTTACAGGAAGATAAAAAGGCCAAACCCACGAAGGTTGCCACAGCCAGGCGGTGCTTCATAGATTGCATAAATGTTAGTTGAATTTTTGTTTAGAAGAGATGGCTTATAACTGCAAACAGCAGGCTGAAATTGCTTTTGCTCAATGTTTTAACAATGGTTTAAAAAGATGTAACCTAATTCTAATGAGCTATTGCAGCATAAGGCGATAGTTTTGCACAGCTTTAACTTCGAACCCTATCTTTAATTGCATTACCCGATAACCATTTATCATGATGAAACCTTTATACTCAGTTCTGCTTTTCAGTTTTATTGTTTTAAAATCTTATGCGCAGGAAGAAACGGCGCCACCCGTCCCGCAAATTCAGATCAATAGCAATGCTTTGTACGGAAAGGTTATAGACAGCAAAACCAATAAAGGCATTGATGCAGTATCGGTTCAATTATACAAGATAAAAAGCAACGGTAGCGATAGCCTTATAACAGCTATGCTTACGAAGCCAAATGGCGATTTTCGTTTCAGAAACCTGCAGCAACAGGACAGTCTTAAATTAGTGCTGACAGCAGTAGGTTATGCCAACCAGGAGCTCAGCATTGATTTTAAAAATAAGGAAGACAATAAAGAAACTTTACAAAAAGATCTTGGTAATCTTCTTCTCACGCAGGATGTGCAGATGCTTGCAGGTGTTGTCATTACTGCCCAAAAGCCTGCCATGGAAATTGGTGTTGACCGCCGTGTTTTTAATGTAGATAAAAGTCTTACCTCAACCGGGGGCACTGCCATTGATGTAATGAAAAACATACCTTCTGTTACGGTAGATGTCGATGGCAACGTGGAGCTGCGCAACAGTTCGCCGCAAATATTTGTTGATGGACGCCCTACTATTCTTACACTTGATCAAATACCTGCCGATAATATTGAAAAAATAGAATTGATCACCAATCCTTCAGCCAAGTTCGACGCTTCAAGCAGTGGTGGCATTATTAACGTTGTGCTCAAGAGAAATAAAAGAATTGGATTGAATGGAATTGTTTCTGCAGGCGGCGGTTCTCCCAACATTTTGAATGGCAACCTTAGCATCAATGCACGACAGGGAAAGTTCAATGTATTTGCCAGCGGCAGCTATAACCAATCTGGTGGAAAATCAAAAGGTGAAACACTGCGGCAGAATAAAGAGGATGGTGTTGTAGAAAATTATTTTAATCAGAATTCTACCAACGACAGGCAGCGCCGCTTCAGGTCACTTCGTTTTGGTACTGATTTCTTTTTAGATAACCGCAATACTATTTCGCTTACACAGGGCATTGTAAAGGGCAGGTTCAGCAACGAAGAAAGCCAGGACCAGGAATATTTAAATAATGCCAAGGTTTTGGAACGATACGGCAAACGTTTCTCCGAAGGCAATTCGGAATTCAATCATTACAACACACAGTTTAACTACACGCACAAATTTCCTGAAGCCGGAAAAGAACTTAGTGCCAATGTCAATTATAATTATGGCAATGGAAAAAATACTACCAATATTCTAAATAACTTTTATTCTCCTGATGGCTCACCTTACAGCGATCCTGCAACTGTGCGCAACGAAGGTTCTAACAATAACAACAATGTAACTTTCCAGGTAGACTTCTCAAATCCCATAAGCGAAAACACCAAGTTTGAAATGGGTGCCCGCAGCTATATCAACAACTATAAAAACATTTTCAATGCTTTTGCTTTAGATAACGGAAATGAAACGCTATTGCCCCTGAGCAGCAATATCAGGTACAGGGAAATGGTGAATGCTTTTTATTTTACCTATTCCAATAAAATAAAAAACTTTTCTTACCAGGCAGGCTTACGGGCAGAGCAATCGAAGTTTGATGGAGAGCTTGTAGACAGTGCAAAGAAGTTCGGATATAAATATCCAGGCGAATTCAAGAATATATTTGATGCATTATTTCCCAGCCTCTTTCTTACGCAGCAGGTGGGAGAAAATACAGAACTCCAATTAAATTATTCACGCCGCATCAGGCGCCCCAATTTTTGGCAACTCAATCCTTTTATTGACATTAACGATCCGGTCAACATCAGCCAGGGCAATCCGCAATTGCGGCCTGAGTTCACCAATTCATTTGAGTTCAACTATAACCAGCGATACGAAAAAGGAAACTTTTTAGCATCTGTTTACTACCGGAATAACCAGGGTGATATCACCCGCTATAGCGATACGATTAGTGTGGCGCAATACCAACAGCTGAACAATGCAGCGGTTGATCCGAATGCTATTTTAAACACCTTCATCAATGCGCAGTACACTAACAGGCTTGGTGCCGAATTTACGCTGCAACACAAGCTGGGCAAGAACTTTGATATTACGCCGAGCATGAATTTGCAATACAGGAAAGTGAAAGCTGATATTGGAGATTTAAATTTAAGCAACAGCGGCTTCAACTGGGATTCAAAACTGATAGTTAATTATAAAATTGAAACAGAGAAACCTTCTTTCTTTAATAATTTCGGATTCCAGGCAACTGCTGAATACGAATCCCCGGAAGTAGTTCCCCAGGGAAAAAGATTAGAGCAGTATAGCGTTGATCTTGCATTGCGCAAAGATTTTCTTAAAGACAAAAAAGCGGCCATTACATTCAGCATTAACGATGTGTTTAATACAAATAAATACGGCTCTATTTACGACACCGAAAATTTTTATCAGCAATCCTTTCGTCGCTGGAATGTGCGCAGCTTCCGCCTGAATTTTAGTTTGAAGTTTGGCAAGGCCGATTTTAAACTGTTCAATAAAAACACGCCAAAAAGTGATGATGATGAATAAAGCCCGTTGGCCTAATTCAAATACTTTCTTTTAAGTGTTACTACTTTAAATTTCACGCTGTCGTAAACAAGTCCTGCTAAAAGAACAGCAGCACCTAAAAGCAGCGTAAGGATAGCATATTGAGAATAAAGCAGGCCGCCTATAATGCAGCCCAAAAAGAAAAAGCAAATAATAGTAAAGCGCAGCTTTACAGATGAGCGCAATTTCTTTTGCTGCTCTGGTTTTTTAAAAAAGAAAAATTGCGAGAGCTCTATGCCTAGGTCGGTGAATAAGCCGGTCAGGTGCGTTGTTCTTACTACAGAATTGGAAATATTAGTGACCAACGCGTTTTGAAGTCCCATAGCAAACAAAAGGCTACAGGCAATAATATTGATGTTTGTCTCTACGGTATCCTGGCCTAAAAAAGCGATGAACGCCAAAATAAAAACCTCGATGCTAACAGGTATAATATTTACAAACCGTGCATTTCTTTTTGAAATGATCTCAACGAGTGTGTTAGAGAAAAAGGAGCCGGATAAAAAAGCAAGTATATACAGCAAATACACCCAGGCGTAAGTAAAATTTTTCTTCGACATTTCATCGGCAAAGTAGGCAAAGTGGCCTGTTACGTTGGTAGTAAGGCGTTGCAGCGCAAAAAGACCTGTTACATTCACAATGCCTGCCACAAAAGAAAGCAGAGAAGCCAGTTTCAGATTATGAACGAGGGTGCGGTGCTTGCCGCGATGTCTGAACATAAGTATTGAATTAGGATAAAGTTAATTCAATCGCTTTTTTATACATCTGATTTTCATCAGCAGTGCAATGAAGGCCTCTGTGTCAGTGCTGCTAAAAACGAAAAGGCCCTGACTGTTGTCAGGGCTTTTTTCTCACAAAGGCAAATATATTAGTACCTGCTTTTGTTATAACCGCCACCGCCGTTATAACCGCCGCCATTGCCGCCACGGAATCCACCGCCGCCGCCTGTACGTGCAGGTTTATCTTCTTTAGGCTTTGCTTCCATTACACGAATGGATCTTCCTTCCACAGTTGCCTGGTCTAATTCAGCAATTGCTTTTTTAGCTGCTTCGTCGTCAGACATTTCAACAAAACCAAATCCGCGGCTTTTACCGGTGAATTTGTCTGTAATTACTTTGGCAGAAGTTACTTCGCCATACTCGGTGAAAAATTCTTTTAAGTCTTCATCCTGTACGTTGAAGCTTAAGTTGGAAACGTAAATGTTCATACTTTCTTTTAAAAAATTAAAAATGATTGAAGCGAGGCAAGAAAGTAAAGGGTCTAACTAAACAGCGGAAAAATTAGCAGATTAATTGTACACTTACCAAATGCGATGCTCAAATAACATAGCAAAGATAGGAGAATGCAGTTAGAAAAATCATGAAGGCTAAAGAAGTAATTGTTAAAGGCGCAACAATTAAGGCAAAACGTACAAGATTAGAACCACCTTGTGTCTTTGCATTGTCGGTTATATCTTTCCTACGCTCTTCCCATTTGTTTTAAAAACATAACATGTGAAATCACAGCATGGCTCATCTTTTTGTATTCTACGTAAGGAACATTGAACTCGCTGCAGGCCTGCTTAATGATTTTGCGAATGGCAGGATAATGTACGTGAGATATTTTTGGAAAAAGGTGATGCTCTACCTGGTAATTTAATCCGCCAACAAACCAACTAATAAGTTTGTTTTTAGGAGCAAAATTGGCCGTGGTTTTCAACTGGTGTACCGCCCATTCATCTTCCAGTTTACCGGTTTGTGCATCAGGCACAGGAAAAGCCGTATGTTCCACCGTGTGCGCCAGCTGAAAAATAATACTGATGATAAACCCAGTGATAACAGAAAAGATCACAAAACCAACCAGCCACGCAACAAAGCCAACCGTATAAATAGGTACGGCAATAAATAAGAACAGGTAGCCAATTTTAAATCCCCAAAAAATAATATGATCCCAGACATCCATTTTTTTAATGGGCATGTCTCCTATTTTCTTTTTAAAATATTTCTGGTAATCCAACACAAAAATCCAAAGGATGTAAAGCATGGAATATAAAAACCAAAAATAATAATGCTGATAGCGGTGCATCACCAGTTTCGGCTGGGTAGAGCTCATGCGCATCCACGGCTGAATGTCAATATCGTCATCTACGCCGTCAACATTTGTATAGGCGTGGTGAATAACATTGTGTTTTACGTTCCACATAAAAGAACTGCCACCAATAAGATTTAAGGTTAAGGCCGCTATATTGTTCACCCACTTGTATTTGCTGAAACTGCCATGGGCGCCATCGTGCATAATATTAAAACCAATGCCCGCCACTACAAGTCCTAAAACAATACACTCCAATATGGCCCAAATAGCCGATGGTGTAAAAAAAACAAGGTGTATATATAAGAAAATAAAGCTGCTCAGCAGCACAGCGGCTTTAATATACAGCTGCCTGTTGCCGGTAAGCGATTTACCTGTGCTTTCGAAATAATCGTTTATTCTTTTCTTCAGTTCAACATGAAAGGACTGCTTAACAGCCGGAAACTTTGGTGTAGCCATAATTCTATCGGTTCTGCCCTCTTTTAAATAATCGGTTTATGATTCAATAACAAGTTTGCAAAGCTAAGCTTTGTTCCGAAGCCTTGCCGTTAAAGTTTATCCTGAATCAGGATGTAAAAAAATAAAAAATCTTGCCAGAAATAAAAAGTTCCGCCATGAACGATGAAACATAAACTATGAACCTCTTTCAAACCTTATGAATTCTTTAATGAATACTTGCACGGGAATTGCTTGTTTGCAGCCAAACAAGACCATGAACTTCCATTTCACCAGAAATATTCATTTTACAAAATTGATCAAGGCTGCAAATCGCCTTAGAGAGTTCAATTTTCGTGTGCTGCCCGGCACTTCTAATAGTTTAATGCATGTAGATGTTCCTGACGACAGGGGCAACCGCATCATGTTTAAAATGCAAAAGGAAGAAAACAATCATTGGAGAATTGTGGAGCAAGGATTGCCGGCCTGGGTTTCGGGAAATGAAAATTTGCTGAACGAAGCCATTGCTGCAGAGATCAATTAAAATTGTATTAGATGGTTTCCAGTAAAGCCGTAGCTTTTACTTTATCAATA
>JBQCHB010000229.1:0-12518 GCA_051955075.1 Flavisolibacter sp. | reverse complement strand
CAATTGGATTTATTGCCGGGCCTGAATTTTGATGAACTTATTTGATTCATTCAAATCTATGATGGCAACTTTCTTCGTAAATGATCTGGCACGCCGTGGGGACAAATCAATTAAATCGTTTATGAAGAGCTTTTCAATCAGAGACCTCGAAAATCTCTCGGGGGTGAAAACACATACGATAAGGATGTGGGAGAAACGCTACCAGTTATTCCTTCCTCAAAGAAATAAAGGGAATTTTCGCTATTATTCTTTTGATCAGCTAAAATATCTGCTTGATTTGGTGTTGCTGATAAATTCAGGTTTTAAAATTTCCGGGATTGCAAATTGGACGAGCTTAACTTAAAGAACGCTGTAGACTCATTGGTTAATTGGGAGCAAAGACAAAGCAAGTCGATTAATTCGCTGATTTGCTTCATGTTTTGTTCCGACATCGAGGAGTTTGAAGCCATACTAGACGACTGTGTCCTTTCGTGGGGGATCGATAAAACTATCGGGCAGGTGATTATTCCCTTTCTTGAAAAAACAGGTATACTGTCTTATAACGATACTAGCAGCGAAGTGCATTTTGTAGTCACTGCTATTCGCAAGAAAATAATATTGGGAATCGAAAAATTAAATACCTCTAAAAAAGTCGAAAAAACAGCTCTGCTATTCCTGCCTCAAAATGAGCACTATGACCTTGTACTGCTTTATATGTCTTATCTTCTTAAATACAACGGTTTAAAAGTGTTGTATTTAGGCACCGACATTTCTATTGAGAATCTTAATGCGGTTATTCAAAACAAAAAGCCTGACTATCTGTACACCTATGTCACGCACAAGACTAAAATAAAAAACCTGATTTTTCTAAATGGTTTACAGCAAAAACCGGCTGCAACTAAAATCTTCGTTGCGGTTGGCAACGACACTAAACTGGGAAATGATTTAACTAATTTGAACTTTATTCATTACAAAGAGGCAGCCTCAAGTTTGGAAAAAAGGCTCGAATTACCTTAAATGCTGCAGGCTACAGACATGAGTGCTTCATCTCGAAACTTGATCCCAGCCGCGGGCTTGGGGTAAGAGGATAGACAACACAGCCAAGGATTATTGCCGGTTCATTCATCCAACGATATTGATATGACCTCAGAACTATAAGGTATCTAGATAGAGCTTCATGTTTGGTTCTGGATTGCGATGTATAATAATTTGCTTAATAGGAGCTTGGAATCGAACCAGTACACTTTGTAGTCTTAAGGACAAAAGATTATGAAGTATCGTAGGTTTCATTAAAGACAAACCAGGGAATTAAAAATTGGAATCTCCCAGTCCTATTTTTTTGAAAGAAGAAAGCATTCCGGCATATTCTTTTTTAATCTCTCTTCCAAAACTGTCAAGATAGTTTTCGGTTGTTCGCTCGCTTGTGTGTCCTAATGCCTCTTGAATATATTTAGTGCTTACGCCCGACCGTTTGAGTTGAGTGCTAAAGCTGTGTCGTGATACAATCGTGGTCACTTTTCTTTCAAATCCGAGTCGCTTTCGGATATTGTCCATGTGGTCGTTAATGAACTTGGTAAAATTCGTTACCAATTCATATTGATGAAGAGCAGTGAGCGTGCCATCCATAAATGGAAAGAGATACGCATCAGCACTTTGATCAGGATTTCTCCATCGTTGAATAATCTGCCACATATCTTCGGTTATATAAACGATTATGGGTTTTGGATCAGTGCGGGTTGCCCGATCAGTTTTTGCGCGGATGAAGCAGATATAGCCATCCTGAACATTCCGGTTTTTTAAGTAAAGAAGGTCTTTCGGATTCATTCCATTTGCATAGTAACAGAAAAACCAAAAATCCTTGGCCCTTTGTTCTGACCCGTTGGCTGGCGGATCAAAATAGATTTTTGCAAGCTGGTCTTCCTGTAGTGCTTTTTTAATGTTTCTTCCTGTAGGGATTTGATATTTTCTTCTTCCAAACGGATAACACTTTTCTTTTTTGATCATGCCAATTGAGATGGCTTCATTGAACATCGTTCTTAAAGAACGGATCCTGATACCTACTGTAGTTCTTGTGCATCCTTGATTGTACAACCATTTTTCATATTGATATAGATAACTCACGGTGATGTCGACAAAACACACATTGCCTTTAAATTTTTTAAAGCTGTTATATGCCTGTTGATAACTAAGAGCAGTGCCAATTCTTTCCTCCTGCAAAAGATTTTTTATGTATGATTGATAGACCACTGATATGCAGAGAGGATGGATATGCTTCTCGGTGAGAATGGGAAAGCGTTGATGATAAGGACTAAAATCAAAGTCATTGTGGGTTATAATTTGCTCCTGTTCTTTTGGTTTCCTGGGCTTGAACAACTCATTGTTAATAATAAAGTCGCTTTCAAACTCATGAAAAGTAAATGGAGACATTTCGTCAATACACTCATCTGCATTCCTTTTAATCAATTTTAATTTGTCTTTTATTTCCTGCAGATTTGTGCTTAGCCTTGGATAGGACAATTTTTTAAAATCTTCATTGGATAGACTGAAAATTGTCTGGTAGTCTTTCGTTGTTCGTTGAAAGGTTACCCTAAGTTTTAGGGGAAAGCTCCCCGATCTTAATTTCATTCTTCTTGTATCAAGAATGATGTTTGCGGTAATTGACATAACTGAAATTTTTTCATTTTCACAATTAGCTTCTCCTCGAAATTTGCAAACAGATTTGCAAACAAAACCCAGTTAAAAGAGCAAAACATTGATTGGAGCAAATTAAAAAATAATTTTGATTTTATTGATTATCAGTAGATTAGTTAAAAATGATTCAATTGAGTTAAGGGAAATTAACCCATTGGAATTGCTTAAAATCCTGTGACCCGCAACGGTCGTATCGGTTCAAGTCCGATCCGGGGCACTGCGAAAAAAGGCTGCAATTTGCAGCCTTTTTTATTTTATTTGGAAACTCTTTTTGAATTGAAACTTATCAAGCAATTTTATCTACCCTGATCCATTTCATTCCCGCCGCTTCAGCAGCCTGCACGCCGGGGTCTCCGTCTTCAAATACCAAACATTCTTCAGGTCTAACCCCTAATTTTTCTGCAGCCAGCAAAAAAGGATCCGGATAAGGTTTGCCTTTTGGCGTTTCGCCGGCGCAAACCAAAACGTCAATCATTGAATCAATCCCGATCACCGATAAGGTTTTAGTTACTGTGGACCTGCTGCCACCGGATACCACACCAATTTTTATTTTGCCAACATGCGCTTTTAAATGATCTACAACAAACTGCACCGGTTTTGTATCTGCAATAAATTCTTCAATAAAAACCTGTGATTTTAATTTGGAAAAATCTATCGCATTAAAACTAACATTGTACCTTCTTGAAATTTCTTCTGCCACCAAAATAGTAGGCCAGCCTGCCAATTCATCAATAATAGTATCGTTCAATTGTATTTGGTGATCAGCAGCTACTTTAACAAAGGCCGCTTTGTGGGCATGCATGTTATCAGCAAGCGTTCCATCGCAGTCATATAAAAATGCTTTATAGTTGCCTTGGCTCAGTTGGTTTAGCAATGCCAATTTTTCCTGGTTGATATGATCGCTGTTCATTAAAAGACTTTAGTGTTTTTTCGGAGGAAGAAAGACTGCAAGATAAAAGCAACTGAATTGTTTTCACTGACTACAATAGAAATTAGAGGGAAACGCTCAAATCAATAGAACAATTGTTACTACCTGCCTTCGGTTTTATATTATAACAATGGATACTTATTACGAGCCAAAAGAATATTGGTATTCTATTTTGCCAGTGAGTTGTTTTTGCTTGTTATAAATGACTTCTTTGGTTTTTAATCCCTGTCCGTTGTATTGATATCGCCAAATGAGATAATTATCATTGTTGGAAGGAACAGTTATTTTTTGAATGACTTGGTTTGAGGGTGAATATTCAAACATGTATTCTGGCAATAACCGCTTTGCTTTATTGTTGTAGCGTACAATATCTGTTAAGCGATTATTATTATCATAGTAATAATAAATAGACGGCGACTTTACACCCCTGCGTGTCTCTTGTTCTTCAATAATATTTCCTGCAGCGTCCAGTTTAAAATCAACATAGGTTGTATCTGTTGCATTTTTTATGCGCAACATTCTTGCAATTTTATTATTATCATATTGCCATACATGCTGCTCCGATTCTGTTGTTCTTTTTGAAGAATCAGACGAAAAGCTTGTTATGGAAATCAGCAACCCCGCAGGATTGTAGGTATAATTTGTAATAGTTGTTACAATATTGCTGCTGTCCATTGTTTTAATAACATTGTTATTACTATCAAGATAAGAAGTTAGCACAGATGCATGATCCATATCGGATCGTGTAGTGGTTTTTAAAGTTTGATTAGCGGCAGAAAATAACTGCTCTACATAAAAATCAGCGCTGCGTGTATTGTTTTCATCATAGCTTGTAAGCACTACGCGGTTTACTTTATTGTCCCTGTAGGCTTTCATTATAGCCGATGTTTCTTTGGTTCCTACAATGTCCTGGTAATAATATTGTGCAGAAGCGGAACAAGAAATTAGTAAAACAATGGCTGACAGAAATGATTTCATTTGAGTGAATTTGTTTTTCAATTGGATGCGTTAATTAGTTGCATCCCGATATTGTTATACTTCAAAAATAACCATTGCTTTGGTGAATCAAATAAACTATCGGTGAAGTGCCGTTTTTGTCCCTATTTTTAAGAAAAATTTTACGTGTCGCACCAACCAGAACGTAAGGAAAAAAACTGCCTCAATTGCGGAACGATTGTACAAGGCCGCTACTGTCATGTATGCGGGCAGGAAAATATTGTAACCAAACAAAATTTTTGGGGACTAACAAAACATTTTATTTATGATGTTTTTCATTTTGATGGAAAGTTTTTCGATACTGTAAAATTTTTGTTCATCAAACCCGGTTTTGTTCCAAAAGACTATATAAAAGGGAAGCGAAATAGTTATCTCGACCCTATACGCATGTATTTGTTTACATCAGCTTTTTTCTTTTTGATCTTTTTCAAATTTATGAATCCGGGTTTTAAAGGTTCAGAATTTGCAGATGCCGAACCGCTTTCAAAGCAGGAGCGTTTGAAAATGATAAACAAGCTGACAAATAAGCTAGATAGTACAGCCTCAGATTCCGTCATCTATAAAAAGCTTTTATTACTGCGGGACACAACAAAGGCTATTTCAAACAGTGAGCTCGATTCGGTTGGTAGTTCCTTAAATATTATGGACAGATCCTACAGGAATAAGCACGAATATGATTCCATTCAAAATGCATTGCCTTCTGAAAAAAGAGATAATAGCTTAACAAGAAAGCTGACAAGAAAATTGCTCCAGGTTAATGAAAAGTACGACGGAAGATCATCCAAAATGCTGGAGGCCGGGTCCGAACTTTTCCTGCATAGCCTTCCCTATATGCTTTTTATCTCGCTGCCTTTTTTTGCGCTGTTGCTGAAGTTGCTGTACATGCGTAAAGATTTCTATTATAGCGATCATGCCGTCTTTACTTTGTATCACTATATTTTCTCCTTTATTCTTCTTTTGGTTCTTTTTGTTTTTACATTGCTACAAGACTGGCTTCATTGGGGTTTGTTCAATTGGTTGATTACCTTATTGATATTTTACGGAGGTTACTATTTACTCCGCTCTATGAAATCATTTTACCAGCAACGATGGGGAAAAACGGTTGTCAAATTTTTGTTGTTAAACTTTCTTGGCTTTATTGTTTTACTGATCTTATTCCTGGTGTTTATTGTTTTTTCATTTTTCGAACTTTAATTAAAATACAACATGCAAGCATTTGAGAAGTTGGTGTCAATCATGGATGATCTTAGAGAAAAATGCCCATGGGATAAAAAGCAAACCATTCAGTCGCTTAGGCAAATGACGCTGGAAGAAACTTACGAATTAACAGATGCCATTACAATGCATGACTGGCCATCTATAAAAGAAGAATTAGGTGATCTTTTATTGCACATTGTTTTTTATTCAAAAATTGGGGCCGAACAAAAACAATTTACTATTGAAGAGGTGATAGAAGGTATCTCGCAAAAATTAATTGACAGACACCCGCACATTTATGGTGATGTAAAAGTTGAGAACGAAGAAGACGTAAAACGTAACTGGGAAAAGCTTAAATTAAAAGAAGGGAAAAAATCAGTATTGTCGGGCGTACCTAAAGCGCTGCCTGCCCTGGTAAAAGCCATGCGGCTGCAGGAAAAGGCAAAACAGGTAGGCTTTGAGTGGGAAAACAAGGAACAGGTTTGGGAAAAAGTGAAGGAAGAAGAAAGCGAATTGCAGGAAGCGATTCATGCTAAAGAGCAGGACAAAATTGAAGAGGAGTTTGGCGATCTTATGTTTTCATTGGTGAACTTTGCACGGTTTTTGAATGTTGATGCCGAGAACGCTTTGGAAATTACCAACAAAAAATTTATTCACCGCTTTACGCAAATGGAAGCTAAAGCATTGTCATCCGGCAAAAACTTAAACGAAATGACACTGGATGAAATGGACGCTATTTGGAACGAAATCAAACGACACAAAGATTGAAGTTTTCACAACTCCATAGTCACCTACCAAAACGCAGCTTGTTGTTTTTTGCTGTTGGATTATTCCTGCTCTCTTTTGTTACAACCTATTATTTTCAAATTCAGCCTTCCATCAATTACCAGCAAAAAAAATTAGAACGATACATTCACAGCCAGGAAAAAGATGTCAGTGCTTTATTTCATGACACGGATTTGATGCGTAAGCTGGTTTTAAAAACAGAGTCTTTAGAGGAGCTTAAGTCAATAGAAGAAAAAAATTACGGTTTTTTTCTTTTTGCCGAAACAATATCCGATAATCAAAATCTTCTTTTTTGGAATAACCAGAAAATTCTTCCCCCTGAGGCAGATTTCGATTTGGCAGATGGAGCGCAGTTTGAACATCTGATCAATGGCTACTATGTTGTTATTAAAAAAACATTGCAGCTGGATGGAATGAGCAACAATATCGGAGCTTATGCGCTGATACCGGTTATCAATCAATATTATTTACCAACAGATTATTGGCCTACCCGTTTTGTACATGATAAAGATGCTATAAAAAAGATATCGCTTTCCGATACCGCTACTCCATTTGCAGTTCGTGCCGCAGACGGTACATTTTTGTTCTACATTAAAAGGGTAGCGCATACAAATGTAGAAGTTACCGATACGCTTACAATTATTATTCGCTTGTGTGCTCTTATTTTTTTGTTAGTGTATGTGCACCTAATGGCGGAAGGCATTGTGAGGCGCAGCAGGGCAACCAATGGAATTATTTTTCTGGCTGTGGTGCTATTGATTTTTAGAATTTTACTGTACGTTTTCCCGGCCTGGTTTTCTTTACGGCAATTTGAATTGTTTAACCCGTTGGTTTATGCAAGCAACTGGCTTAACAAATCGCTTGGCGACCTGCTGATCAATTCAATTATTGTATGCTGGGTTGTTTTGTTTGCGTGGTATAATATAGGCCCGCCATCTGGCTTGCCTTCTTTCCTAAAAGGCAGGCGGGTGTATGTTGGTGGAACCATCGCTGTCTTTATTTTAATAGTCTCTACTTTCCAATTAGCGAACATTGTGCGTGGGTTGGTGGCTAATTCCAAAATATCGTTCAACGTTACAAATTTCTTCAGCCTTGATGTATATACCGTGGTAGGGTTGATTGTACTGGCTTTATTGTGCTTGACCTACTATTATTTTTCGCGATTGTTATTTCGCATTATTTATCCTGTATTTAAGGACAAGCAGATTTACATTTATTTTTTTATTGCGCTTGTAGGTCTTGTGTTTTTAACATTCAGATCTGGAAATGAGATTGTTCTTTTTCACCTGCCGGTTCTTTTATGGCTGGTCGTTTATACTTTGCTCGTAACGCAGGAAAGGTTCATTATTAACCGCTTTAGCGCTACTGTAGCGGGAGTTCTTTTCTGGATATTTGTTTTTTCGGTGTCTCTCGCAGCCATCATTTTGCAGGGTAACAAGGCAAATGAGCTGCGTATCAGAAAAGGCATAGCGGAAAAATATGACCAGATTACTGATCCTTCCAGTGAAAATACGATGAGCATCGCCATTGCTTATCTTGACAACAGGTTTTTGAGTAATAATTTTGAACGCTTCAAAGATGAGCGGGAAAGCCGCAATTTGCGTGACAGCATCATCAGTTCAAATTTTCTTGGATACAGCAACAGGTACGATACAAAAATTTATGTTTTTGATTCTTTGAACAGGGCTATCAACAATGAAGATCCGGCTACGTTTGCAGAGCTGAATACCATCTTCACTTTGCAAAGTAAACCCACCACCAAGCCTGACATTTATTATCATGAAACCTCGTTTGATCATTTTACCTATCTCACTAAAAGAGAAATAAAAGATAGCTCCCGCTTTATCGGAACGTTCTTTATTATTTCCACACCGCGACAATACAGCGTATCTGATGCATTGTATCCAGAGCTTTTCAGGCAGGTGAATAGAAATGACGCGGCTAATTCGCCCATTTATTCTTATGCGGTTTATAATAATGAATTGCTTATCTCTTCTTCCAACAAATATCCTTTTCAAGTTTCACTCACCCCGGATCAAATTCCGCGTAATGAATATGAAGAAAGAACAAAAGGAGATTATGATGAGCTTTGGTATAAGGCAAGCAATAAAAGAATTGTAGTAGTAGCCAAAAAACGAGATTCGCTGTTGGAAAGCATTACATTGTTTTCATACCTTTTTTGTGCCTTCCTTTTCATGGTTGGATTTCTTCAATTCATTTCTATTTTATTAAGGTTGGCCAACGACCGGGGAAATTTTAATCTTTTTGCACATTTAAATATCCGCTCTCAAATTCATGGCACTGTAATTTTTGTAAGCGTTTTATCATTTCTTATTATTGGTGCAGCTACTATTTCTTTTTTTATAGCAAGATATAATCGTAACAACGAGGACAAGCTAAGTCTTACGGCAGGTATTATGCTGAAAGAAATGCAGAAAAAGTTGGGAACCAATAATCAAACTGACTCGCTTGTGAATTACGACTCGTTGGCCTATGCAAACCTGGAAAACCTGGTGAATGAGGTTGCCGACATTCATAATGTAGATGTGAATGTTTATGATCTTGAAGGAAATCTCCAGGTAACATCGGATAAAAATGTGTACAAGAAGGGAATTCTAAGTACAAAAATGAATTCTTTGGCTTTTTATCATTTAAGCCGCTTGCGTGAGATGCTCCGTGTGCAGGAAGAAACTGTAAGTTCTCTTAATTATTTAAGCATTTATGCTGCGGTACGGGATGAAAACGGCAATGTTACCAAATACCTCAATATCCCTTACTTTTCTTCTCAATTGGATCTGAACCAAGAGATCTCAAACTTTTTGGTAACCATCATTAATCTTAATGCTTTTATATTTTTAATTGCGGGCACCATTGCATTATTTATCACCAATAAAATCACCCAATCTTTTTCAGTTATTGGTAATAAGATGCGTGACATTACACTGGGAAAAACAAACGAAGAAATTATTTGGAATAAGAATGATGAAATAGGCGAGCTGGTGAAGCAATATAATAAGATGGTGAAAGAACTTGAAAAAAGTGCAGAAGCTTTGGCTAAAAGTGAAAGGGAAGGAGCGTGGCGTGAAATGGCAAGGCAAGTGGCGCATGAAATAAAAAACCCTTTGACGCCAATGAAGCTAAGCATACAGTATTTGCAAAAATCTATTGATAATAATCAAACCAATGTAAAAGAACTTACCACCAATGTGGCTAACACGTTGATTGAGCAGATAGATCATCTTTCAAAGATTGCCGCTGACTTCTCGCAGTTTGCCAATATTGGAAATAAAAAAATAGAATTGGTTGACCTGCACCAGGTTATTGGTTCTTTGGTTGATTTGTACAAGGCACATCCAAAGGCCGAAATCAATTGGCAAAAGGTAGAAGGAAGCATCATTTTAAAGGCAGATAAAACGCACATGAACCGGCTGTTTACAAACCTGTTGGCGAATGCCGTAGATGCCTGCTATAACAACGAGAAATGTTTAATACAAATTAATGAAGAACGCAAAGGCCACAGCATCATCATTACGATAAAAGATAATGGCGAAGGTATTCCGGAAGATATGCGTTCTAAAATTTTCACGCCCAACTTCACTACAAAAACCTCAGGTACAGGTTTAGGACTTGCTATGTGCAAAAGCATAGTAGAGCAGGCTAAAGGCAATATATGGTTTGAAACTAAAGAAGGTAAAGGCACAACATTTTTTGTGCAGCTGCCAATCATTAGCTGAGATTAAAACTTAGGTTGTAGTTCGTTAACCAATACCTTTTAATTTTTTTGTTTTATCCAAATAGGCTTCAAACTCTTTCAAAGAAAAACTGCTTAAGTTTTTTTGTACAGCCAATGCGCCTTTTTGCGCCACTAGCACACCATATTTTATGTTGTGAAATTCTTCAATAGTATGTGCATCAGGGTTAATTGACAGCATTAAACCTTTTTCCATGGCATAGTCAATCCATCGCCAGTCTATATCCAACCGGCTTGGACTTGCATTAATTTCTATTATCACATTATGTTCTGCGCAGGCATCAATAACGGTTTTATGATCAACAGGGTAACCTTTTCTTTTGGTAAGCAGGCGGCCTGTCATGTGTCCTAGTATGGTGGTGTAAGGATTGGCGATAGCGCCAAGCAATCTTTTCATGGCCTTGTCTTCATCCATATCTAAATTGCTATGTACCGACGTGATCACCAAATCGAAAGAAGAGAGAATTTTATTTTCATAATCCAAAGCGCCATCATTCAAAATATCACATTCAATACTTTTAAAAATTTTAAACGGCGCCAGTTTTTTATTGAGTTCGTCAATGTAGCGATGCTGTTCTTTAATTCTTTGCTCGGTTAGGCCATTGGCATAGTAGGCAGCTTTGGAGTGATCTGAAATAACCAGGTATTCGAAGCCGAGATTGATCAATTCAGTCGCCATTTCCTCAATGGTATAAGCGCCATCGCTCCAATTGCTGTGCGAATGGATCAATCCTTTGATGCTGTTGGTTTGCACTAAATCATCAAATGCATTTTGTTTTGCTTTTTCAATGATCTCTTTTCTTTCACGCAGAAAAGGAGGGATGTAATGAATGCCTACAGCTTTAAAAATTTCTTCTTCGTTTTTATAAATAGTAGTGGTGCTTGAATACTTTTTCCATGCTTCTAAAAATTCAGCACTACTGCTGGTTTCAAATAATTTGGAGTAAAAAGTTTCTTCGGTTGCAATAAAAAAACGCAGCAGTAAGCTGTTTTCGGCATTTAGAATCAGCATGCCATCTCTGTCTGCAACTAGTTCAACATGTTCGTTCAGCAAATATTCTTTTAACTCCTCACTATTAGTCGTTGTTACCCAGTCTAGGGATTCAATTACTTCCAGTTGGCGGCGGAATTCACCTGTTATTTCTATTAAATGGTTTGGAAACTTTTCTTTGAGCTTGGTTGTGAAAGCTTCTGCAAAAGCTTCCACTTTTGCATACAGGTATTTGCCTGCATTATTTTCCTGGAACGCTATTGACTCTAAAATCTTTTGTTGCGTTTTTTCACCAAAGCCTTTTTTGGCAGCGATGATGTTTTCTTCGCAGGCAAGCTTCAGGTCTTCAATTGAGTCGATGTCTAAATCTTTCCAGATGACATTGATTTTTTTGGGACCAAGGCCTTTGATATTCATCATTTCCAATACACCTTGCGGGGTTTTGGAAATATATTCTTTCAATTGTTGCAATTCGCCGGTTTCTAAGATCTCAATGATCTTGCTGCCTGCGCTTTCGCCAATGCCGCGGACAGAAAATATTTTTTCTTTGGGCATTGTTGCAATAGCCTGCGGTAATTTTTCCAAAGTAAAGGCTGCCGACGAATAGCTTTTTGATTTGAACGGGTTTTCACCGTGAATGTCCATTAGTTTGGAGAGCAGGGAAAACTGATCGGCTATTGCATAATTATCCATGACCACTGATTTAGGGATTAAAAGATTGGCAGGATTTATCTGGCGTTGAACCTGCTGCGCAAAGCTATGTAGTACAAGAGTGCGACGCAACAAAAGCAAATAGTAATTCTTTTGTTGACTACATCATCAACTTTGTTATAAAGAGCTAATTAAAATAAAAAGAACACTGCAACCTAAGTTTCCTTCAGAGGCAGGGGCAAAAGAAAAGTCCCGATTTCTCGGGACTTACTATAACTCTAAAAGTTATTTCCTTATTTCTTCTTAGGAGCTGCTTTTTTTGCTGCTGCTTTTTTAGGAGCCGCTTTCTTAGCTGCTGCTTTTTTAGGAGCTGCTTTCTTAGCTGCTGCTTTTTTAGGAGCTGCTTTCTTAGCTGCTGCTTTTTTAGGGGCTGCTTTTTTTGCTGCTGCTTTTTTAGGAGCCGCTTTTTTTGGTGTTGCCATGTTTTTTAATTTTAATGGTTAGTAATAAAAAAAATAACTATATTAAAATTATAAAATATTTTTTAA
>JBQCHB010000228.1:0-10370 GCA_051955075.1 Flavisolibacter sp. | reverse complement strand
TGTCCTCTGTTATAAAGCTATCTTCCAGTTCCAACAAAGTTTTAAACCAACCAAAAGAATAAGGTTCAAATTGTCCCGCTAATTCAATTAAACGATTTCTCTTGGCCTCAACCTCTATCTCTTTTTCAAATTGTTTCTTCTTTTTGTTTTGAGTTGTTTCTCTATAATGTGTTCCTACAACTGTTTTGCTTACAAGCCCGCCGGGATTATCAAAATAATCTTCATCACTTTCTTCCCTCCAGAAATCGACTGAATTTGGTATTGTTGGTATTATCCCATTATCAATGATCTCCTGATTGATTTTTCTTCTATTTCTTTCCAAGGGCTCTTTCGTCCAGTCATCTAATACATCATCCGGAGAAGTATTACCTGCATTTTCACCGATGGCTCCTTCATTTTTTTCTGTGGCTTTCTCTTTCTTTTTTGTAAGCTTACTTAGCTGCTTTTTCGTAATTGCCTCTGCAATTGCTTCCTTAATTTCATCAATCGAAAGATCATCCGCATTGACGGAAATTGTTTCGAGTATTTGTTTTTCCTTATCTGTAAGACCAACATATTTATTAATGATTGACTCCGTTTGACCACCAAGTTTCAGATGGATGTTAGTAGCATTTGAGGGATATTTTGAGTGAAGCTTGCCTATAAATATTTCATTTGGTTCTTTCTTATTTCCTTCACTATCGTATAACCATTCAGTAGTTTTCAATACCGAGAGCGAATAGTTGAAATCCACATTTCTCGCTATTAAGACGTTCATCAAATAAATAGATCCCTCTAAGGAAATGTCCTGTAAATAGTCTTCCACGTGATGTAAAACATTTCTTTTTCCTTTGTTATTGTCCCAGTGATAAGGGAGGTATTGTATATGCAACTCCTGCAAAAATGGTTTGTAGTTGTCGGCTTGACTATCATTTGCAAAATACTTTTTGCTTGCGAACCAATTGAAGTCAATTTCGGAGTTTTTAAAATACTCTTTTAAATCACCTTTAGGAAAATATGTTAACCATTTAGAGGGACTAGTAAGGGAGTAATTGAGGTTATCTTTTGTTACAATAACAAAGTTTATTGATTTCAATACCTTAGTTAGCTTTTGAACATTATTAGGTGTTAAGGCATTAAAATATTCGGATGCTTTATGAAAATCTGCAACCACATCTTTGAATGGAACATTACCCTCTTCATATTTTGCAAGGGAGGCACAAAAGTCATCAAAATCGTTCGGTATTCTAGCATTTAAAGTATTTAACAAGAAACGATGTATATCCAAGTCTTTAGATAAATAATCGACAACGACATATCGCCCTGGAAACTTTGCTCCATCTATAAAAATTTGAGGGGAGCCATCGTCGGCCAAAGGCTTTACCAACTCAAAACCTCCTTCACCGTTTTCAACAGGCACAAAATCTTTATTCCATAACGGTTGGCCCTTAGCTAGAATTGAATTTGATCTCTCTATGAGGTATTTAAAAAACTTTATGTCGAACTCTTCGGGCATTCCCTCAAGTAAACTGGTGTCATATTGTCGACCGAACCAAGTGGAATTTAAATCGACTGTTACTGCACAGAAATTTTGATAAAAAAAGACATAGAGATTTTGGTCGGCGAACAACCTCCGTTCTGGAAAAACTAGTCTGGCTTTTGGATTTCTTGTTAGATTATGTAGTGGCAAATAATTATCGTACTTAAGCAAATCGTTCAAAAGAGATTCACTACACACATAAGCATTTGAAACAGAAACAAAATCCCCTTCTCGGGTAGGAATAAATTCACCGCTTTTTAGTTTCTGAACAATTTTGTCGCCAATTGGCCTGAACTCTACAGGTATATTCCTTGGAATTGGAAGAGTTGTAAAGAACTCCTCTGTTATGTATCCTAAAGATTTCAGTTCCTGAATTGCTATATCAAAGAGATGTCCAATCTGTTCTACTAATTGATTGTTCTCAATTCGTTTTTCCTTTAACGCCTCTCTGTTGGGAGTTAAAATGAAAGGAGCATTAACAATGTAGTTCAGCTTAGTTTCCTGTTTGGTTGGAAAAAAACACCATGCAAATTGTAAATAATGAAAATGTTTTTCATCACAACTTATTTTCCCATCTTCTATAATAAAACCAATTGAAATTGGAAGACTGTGAGTTAACCCGGTTGCATCGCTGATATTTACCTTTCTTTCAAACTTTAGAATGTGGTCTTTATTAAGACTGATTTCCTGTACAACAATATCATTTACAGTTTTCTTTTCGCTTTTTATTTTTTTCGAGAATGTTTGTTCGTAACCTTCGATTTTAATTTTGACGGTCTCCAAATTTCTAAGAAACAATAATGGGTTCCAGAGTGTTTTTAATTTTTGGGAAATTTCAAGATAGGCCTCTTCTTTATTTTCCTTATTAAAAGGAAGCCAAAACGCTGTTGTTTCCCCTGGCCGAGTCAAGCTAGCATTATGCTCGATCGCAAGAGGGATCATAAATTTCTCTATTCGAAAACAATACGGGTAATTATAAACATGAGGTGTGTCTGTGTATTGAAAAACGGATTTAAAGCCGATTCCAAACTTTCCAATCTTGTTTTCAATGTCTTCTTTTTTCGTTGAAAGAGAGAAAGTTGTTATGGCGTTTATGTGTCCCGGCTTTACACTTTCCTTCCTTTCAAGTTTTGGGTCAGAGATTGAAAAGGATATTTTGCCGTTGTGAGCAAATAAGATTCCGTCCCTGCCGAGACGAAATCTCACCTTGGTGGCCCCTACATCATCAGCATTTTGAAGGAGCTCGTATATAAAATGTGCTGACTCTCGATAAGTATCCACAATATGACTAACGAACACATTTAGAAGACCTTCCTCCTCTAAGACATCAACAGCATTAGATCTTTTTTTTGTCAGCTCTAAGAACCATTTTTTTTCTTGTATGGTCATAATATAATTATAATAATTGCATCTTCTTTATTAAAAGCATCTCTTTCACAACAAATTGAATTGAACATAGTTAAATGTACCCGATTCACATTTCATTTAAGTAAAACATCATCAATCAACTGGTCGATTTCTATTACTGAAATTGCTCCAGCAGTCGTACCATCTTCTAACTCTACCTGTTTATCATAAGTAACAATCAGTACTCCATTCTCGCCTCCACCTTGTTCATGTGGCAGGATGCCATTTTCGATATACCATTCCAATTTTCTGTTCCATCGGCTTCTATACTCCTCGTTATGCATTATCCCACAATGCTCCCAATAATACGTTATTCCAGTGTCAGAATTTTCAATAGTAAAATCAGGAAGTTTTTCAACATCCTTTATTACCAATTTTTTCTCATACAGAGGAGAAACCTGTTTGTCTAACAACCTTTGATAAATCATTAATTCACTCTTTGAACGCAACATTTTACCATCACTCGCCTGATGTATCAAATTCTTTTCCAGGTATATTCCATCTCGTTCTATCAAATCAGGAGCTTCGAACAAATTTGTAATCCTTCTTAAAGTGTCTGAACGAAGCGGTGAGGACAATTCTTTTATATCAAAAAGACTTCCCTGATACAGTACTACCACTCTCTGTTTCTGTCTTGTCAATGCTGTATAAAGCATTTCTCGTGTCAACAAAAAACAAGGATTGGGAACAACGAGAAAAACGGTTTCAAATTCACTTCCCTGTGCTTTATGTACCGTTAATGCATAGGCTAATTCCAAAGGGTTATCTCCATCTTCTTTAAAATCCCAGGGCTTGTAAGTGTATTTAAATCCTTTCTGAGAGCTGAATTCAACTTCTATGTTTTGTGGCCTGCCGCTAAAATTATGTTTGCTTGTTTTGAATTGCCCTATCACAATTCCAATCTCACCGTTTGCAACATACTCTAATGAACCTTCCGGCCATGCTTCCCTTTTTCTATTATAAAGGTTAATAACCTTGTCTCCATAAACCACTTCGTCAAGGCCAACTGGAGATGGTATTTTGTACTTCTCTTTTGCAAACTTTAAAATGCCCTCTTTAAATCTTTTATGGATTGCTCTGTTTATAGCCCTGACACCGTATCCTTTTTCTCTTACGGGTGACAATATTTGCCATGCTTCCACTTTTTGAACCGCCTTCTTCCAGTTAAAGTACATTCCATCTTCTGATCCTAATATTCTTGAAAATGATTTTTCAATGTCATTTTCGTCAATCTTCAACTCTTCATAAAGGACTTTATCAAAGACTTCCGGAAAGTCAAATTCACTTTCAAACGCCACTAACCTCAAATATTCCGACTTAAAATCAGGCTTTATTTTATTAAATACATCATCAGCAACTACGTCTAAAGAACCTCCACCAAACCAATCAGCTAACTGCAGATCTTCCCGATCAAGCCCTCCTTGTCTGCGCTTAACGGTTAGTTCAGCATATCCTTGTCCCACTTTAGGAAAGATTCCATCACGGTTTGTTGGTGTAAGCTTCTGTACAATGTCTACAAAAGGTCTGCCTGCACCAATAGGTGGTAATTGTCTGTGATCACCAACAAGAATAATTCTCTTTGCCTGTTTGATACAATCCAATGTTGTTGCCAACATCTCTTCCGTCAGCATTGAGCATTCATCCAATATCACTGTTTCATATTGTCCTTCACAATATTTGTCAGAGAGTTTGTATTGTTGCAGGTATCCGTCATATCTATTATACCTGTATAAAAACTGCGCTAAGGTTAATGCGGTTACATCAAGGTCTTTAGATATTTCTTCCATTCTTACCCGTGCTTTACCTGTTGGAGCTAATAGTAAAACACCTTTGTCTCTAATTGATGGATGACTGCTTAAGATAGTTAGCAGAGTTGTTTTACCAGTACCAGCCGGACCAATCAAAACCGAAACTCTCGATTCTGCAATTTCCTTTAGTGCTGCGGATTTTTCTTCTCTTGCTTTTGCTTCTAGGGCATCTTCTTCATCGATTGCCGGGAGTTTTTCGTTCAGAAGCTGCCGCCAATCGGCTGCAATGTCTAAGCGCTTTCCTTTTAATCTATCGAGTACTTTTTTTCTAATAATGCTTCCACAATCTGATAACCGCTTCAATTGATATGCTGTAGTTCCATCCTTCATGGCAACTACTTCAATAGCATTAGTAAAGATTTCTTCAGCTAATGAGTAATAGTCTGAGTTTGTTTCACACTTTGGCGTTATAGCTAATTCCCTAATTTGATTTACCAGTAATTTTCTTGGTAGCAACGTGTGTCCACTCTGTGCTGCAAATTCAAGTTGCATGACAGTTAAAGCTCTAAGCCTTCTGGGATCATTTGCATCATTGACCTGGACAGCTTCCGGCCACAACGTTGCGGATTTTGATTTGGTAAATAAACCGAGATCAATGGTTGAAAATGATACAGGTTCGTCGGTGCTAAGACAAGCCTCATATATCAGATAAGGGTTCGAAAGAAACTGCCCATCCGAATAATTTATTCCAAACTTTTCCCGCTCTTCCTGAACATACAAAATAGTAGATTGGTTGATGCTTAGGTTAAATCTGCTTAGCAGGAATAGTAGTTGTAATCTTTCACTATTCCGGCTCTTAAGCGTTTTGTAAAGCTTGATACTTTCTGCTGATAGAAGCGACCCGATTTGTTCTCCTAAAATTCTTTTTGGATCATCAATTGCACTCTCAAAGATTTCCCATGGATTGCCGAATGGGTCATCCATTTTGTTTATGATTGAAGCTGCAATAAAATGTCCTCTTTCAAAACCAAATGCACACAACGCTGATCCCATTCCAGGGTAGTAGCCTCTAAGCTTTTCAATTTTTGCTACTTCATTATGTATCCAACTGATTACTCGGTCATGGCGTTCGCCAATATTCTTTTCTTTTGCCAACTCCCATTTCTTCAAACATTCCAGGAGAAGACTAATAGCTGAATCATGGCTAACATGTTCCGAAACAAATGAAAACTCTGTTGTTTTATCACCCGGAACAACAACTGCTAAAGATGACAAGTCAAACTCCGGATTGAGCTCCTGATATTTTATACCAGCATGATAGGGCAATAGAAAACCATCTTTGAACTCTGGGCGGATAGTATGCCGGATCATTGTTTCCCAATAAGCGGCAGCAAACTTCTTATTACTTCCTTTATATTCTTCACTTTCGACTATTTCTTCAATTCTACCAGCTCCTACAAGCACTCGTCCCGATCCTTCATAAAAAGGCACTTGTTTCGCATAAAAGAATACTAAAGATGTTCCTTCTTCCACATGATTGAAGAAGCCATTGAGTAATGCTTTTTGATTATGGTATTCCTGAACCCAACCCTTACCATTCTTTTCAAATCTCAATGGTGGTTCTCTGTCTGGCTTATAGTCGAGTTCATACAGATCAGCATAATCCGAAGCGTTTTCTTTTCGCATCCAAGAATAGGGAATGCCAGCAGCAGAATACTTCGGGAAATTCAATCTCGTGGGTAATAAATGTCCGTGGGTATCAGGGGAAATTTCAGCGTAGGGATGATGTATCGTTTTCTGAAATGCGAAAGGTGACATAAATGAGGCCCTTTCCACTACACAGGGTGGTAACTGATCTTCACTAAGTTTATTAAATGGAGTTCCTGCAATTGCATCTTCTAATGCTTCGTTTTTCTTTGCTGCGCATGTGTCTAACACAAGACATGAGCTGTTTGAAGATGGACGATTACAAACAGTTCCTTGCCACTCGTTATCATGCCAGGGAACTCGTACGGACAAATGTTTAGTAACGAAATTATTTTGTTTAGGCATTGTTGATAGTTTTGGTATCGAAAATTGAATGCTGAAAAATCTCTTAGAAGTCGACCAACTGTCTTAATAATGCAATCCTGTTTTCATCAAGACCGAATTCTTTAATGTTCCAATATTCCTGTTTTCTTATTGCATGTCCTGGTTGAATTGGTTCCGGTAATTCTATCAGCGCTTTAAGATAAAAGTCTGCTCCGCGGCTATACCGATCAATTTCACTTACCACTCCAATGTATTTTATTGCAGAAACTGGAGCTTGTAAATAAAGGCCAACGAAATATGCGTCTTCTTTGGGTATGCCTTTGGGATCTCCACCAAAGCCTATCCACATTTTTGAAAGATTTTCTTTAAACCAAGTATCATTAATTCCTCGAACAATGACAAGGTCAGGATTATTGATCTGCATATTTGTTATTGATTTTTTTGCATTAAAAGATCAAACTGTTTCCAAGTTTTTTTGACTGGATTTTTTGCTTTTGCAGGATACCATTCAATTGATCCTTTTGAAATGGTAATGGTTCCTAACTTTTTACCGTCTTCATAAATGTCAAAAAATGCATCTTTTTTGCCCATTAATGCGTTTGGCAGTGTGGCGTAAACATCGTGCGTAGGCATAATAAAATAGATTTTGTTTTAGTCTATTTGCTGATAATACATCGCATCCATAAATGCTGCTCGATAGGGTACAATTCGCTCTTCCAAATCGTTAGCTGGTTCCGGATGTTGATACCAATTGGATTCTTTAATTCTTTCTATAATCTCGTCCCAATAGCGTGAGAAGTTTATTCCTGCTACATTTTGGATTTCAAAGTCCTCAGCTAAAAGTGTATTGTTCCCAGATGAAAGGCAGAAGAATAAATCTGGCCTTTTCATACTGAGAAGACGAGTAGCTGATCTATATTTATTCCCTCCATCAACAGCTTCATTAAACCGCTCTACAAATAGATCATATTGTTCTCTCGTTACTTCGCCAAATAATGGAATAACGTCAATTGCATGACCGATTGACTCCGGCTGGTTGTTTATTTTGTTTGTAAACGTAGTCGCATTTTGCATTGTTCCAAACAATCTGAAATCTGCCGGTTGATTGACCCACACATAACCACCAATACGTTTCCGCAGTTCTGGTGGCATTTCCGAAAATATTGGATATGCAGAAAAATATTCCTGTGCATAATCCAACACAGACAGCCGTTGTTCTATAGTGTCTGCATTGTATTCAAACATGCGGTCGATATATTCTCGCCAATTGCGCCTTACAACTGGAATTTGATAGAAGGGAATCCGTTGATTCTTTTCCAGATATGTTCCAAGCGAAGTAGCCTTATTGAGTTGTGTCTCCCAACGTCTTCGATACCCTTCTTTTTCTTCGTCAGTGAATCTTCTACCTTGGCCCCATGCCATGTCTATGGAGTTTATGACCTGATCGTAAATTGGAGAATTTGTTTCGTCAGAACGTATTAAGACGCAAGCTTCATTATTTGAATTAAATGCTGCATTTGTAAAATTTGCACTGCCTATTAGCAGCTCCCAATTATCACTATCGTTTGAAAATAAATAAACCTTAGGATGAAAAGTACCTGATGTAGAATGGATAAACCTTACTGAGTTGTTTTCATTGAAATGATCAACAAAGTCCGGATGCGTTTGGTAAAAATGAAGCCCGATTATGATCCTATTTATTTTCTCTTCATTTTCGATAAGAACTCGTGTCATTTCAAACGGTTCGCCAGCCCAAGCCACCATCCAATTGTAATTATCATAGGCATTGGCTAATCGCCTAAATTCATTTCTCAAAACACTGGCAGAGTTGATGAATCTCATTATACGAGCTTTATAAAGCAATAACCTTCATGCTTTCTTCGCCAAATTGACTGATTACTCTCACGGCTATTTTTCTTCCCTTCTTGAATTCAATTGGATGCGATTGAAATCCGTATAATCGATCCCAGGCATCATCATCCAATTCAATTCGCAAAGTGTTTTGCGCTTTGGCTTTTGTGGCATCTTTTGCAAGAGAACTTAATCCTTTCTTCCATTTATCAAATTCATCTTTATCGCCACCGCAGAAAAATATTTGTTTTAAAATAAAGTTGCTGCTGTCGTAGTCATCATCAAGCATCCAGTAAGCAATATCAGCAACACTACGGGCTTTTACTTCATCTTTAATTGGATCATAAATATCCAAACCTTGTATTTCTACTGAAACAGAATTACCTTTTTTGTTCAGCTTAATATCGGGTTCACCAATGGTAACGAAGGACGCAGCTTTTTTGTCTTTCTTCAATAAACCTTCCTGCATTAAGTCATCGTGCATACGAACCTTTGTTACTTCGAACGACCCTGCACTTGTAGTTACAGATTGATTACTGATGTCGGCTTCGAAAGAAAAGCCAAGAATAATTAACCAATCAGCATCACCGGCTACACGACATTCTTTCACTGCTTCATTCACTGCTTGTTTACTAACAGTGCCAAACTTTGGACCAATGTGGAAATAAGCTTTTCTTTCTTTCCCTTTTGCATCGTCATAAAATCCTTCAGCATTTAGGTATGCACTACTTTTCCTTTCTATTCTTTTGAAAACCGCATTTTCGTTCTTAATACCATTCTTTACACCTGCACTTTTCAGGTGTTCAAAGATTCTGTCTTCGAAGTTTTCAATGCTTTCATCTTCTGCTTCATTGTTATCCAATGCATCAGGCGAAACAGGTTCGAAGTTTTGCAAGGTTTCTACCGTGAACGGACCTGTCACACGTAGCTTCTTTTTATCTTCTTTAGGCTGGTCGTACAAAGTTTCTTCTTCTGCCGGTTCATCATTGGCTAAACTTTTCAGGGTAATATGAGCAACGGTCTTGTAAATAAAGCCCTGCCTAATGTCCTTTCCTTGCTGATCGTATAATTCGTAGTATGGAAAAGTAGCCGTCATTAATCTTGTTTTGGCGATGTTCAAAGCAATACGGCTGGTATCAATAGTAATCCATCTACGCCCCCATTGTTCAGCGACAAAAGCTGTTGTTCCGCTGCCACAGGTTGGATCAAGAACTAAATCGCCTGGATCGGTAGTCATAAGTATGCAGCGCTGAATAACTTTTGGGCCAGTTTGTACTACATAGTCACGACCTTGCGCATACGCAGTATCCGACCAACTATTATCTAACTGTATTAATGGGAAGTCAGAATGGTACTGTTTAAAATATGGGCTTTTGCCCAACAGAAATATTCTTTTTTTCGTTATTAGTTTCTCTACGCCAGCTTTTGTTGTCCTCCAACTTTTATTCCCGAAGGGTTTACAAATTGCACCGTTGAACTGGAAATCAAACATACAAGAAGGTGTGAATCCAGATGATGTCAATACAGATCTTCTAAATATTTTCTTAAGCTGATCTTCGTTCAATGATTTGAACTCGTCTTCGGAAATTTTTCTATAGCCGAGCTCCGATTTTTCGTCATCTAAAAAACGGTGTTCTTTATCTTCCGAAATATCTTGATCTTTGTATAATGGTCTAAACTTTATTTCCTCTTTATTCTTTGCATACCAAATGACATAGTCATAAACACTGGCGATACCCTTTTGACTTAAGGGACTCATACTTTTGAAATTGATCAGAGCAAAAAAGTTTTCGCTGCCAAAAACTTCATCCATT
>JBQCHB010000227.1:0-4115 GCA_051955075.1 Flavisolibacter sp. | reverse complement strand
TCTTCCGGGCATAGCGCCAATATAGGTTTTGCGGTGTCCGCGAATTTCACTTTCATCATGTATGCCACCTAAACTTAAGCGTACATATTTTCTGCCAATGGCATTGGCAATGCTTCGTCCTAAAGAAGTTTTGCCAATGCCGGGAGGTCCGTAAAAACAGAGGATAGGACTTTTCATGTCGCCCTTCAATTTCAACACCGCCAGGTATTCCAAAATCCGCTCCTTGATCTTTTGCATACCGTAATGATCATGATCCAAAATTTCTTTTGCTTTTTCAAGATCATAAACGTCTTCTGTATAATCTTCCCAGGGCAGGTCGAGCAGAAGATCCAGGTGATTATAAACAACTGAATAATCGGGAGTGCTCGGGTGCATTCGCTCCAGTTTTTCAACGCCTTTTTTAAAAGCTTCTTTGGCCGCGTCGGGCCATTTTTTACTTTCTGCTCTTTTTTGCAATTCCTTTATTTCTCTTTCATTCGGATCGCCGCCTAACTCTTCCTTAATGCTCTTTAATTGCTGTTGTAAAAAATATTCCCGCTGCTGCTTGTCTATCTCCGTTCTTGTTTTATTGGTAACCTTGTTTTTCAGTTCGGCAAACTGCAATTCTTTTTGCAGAAACTGCATTAACAGGTCGGCACGTTCACGCAGGTTATTCAGCTCAAGTAATTTTTGTTTCTCTTTTAAATCAATAGTAAGATTGCTGGAAACAAAATGAATAAGAAAAGAAGCGTTTTCAATGTTCTTAAGAATGACAGATGCTTCGGCCGGAATGTTTGGTGAGAGCTGTATAATTTCGGTTGCAAGGTCTTTAATATTAGAAACATAGGCCTCAAAATCCGGGTCTTTAGGTGCTTCTTCTTCCACAATTAAATTGATGCTGGCCTTAAAATACGGCTCTTCTGTAATGATGGCATCAATTGCAAAACGGCTTTTACCCTGTATGATGATCGTTGTTCCTCCATCGGGCATTTTTATTTGTTTTACAATTTTGGCAACGGTTCCAATGTCTTCAAGGTCTTTAGCCGCGGGATCTTCAATAGAGCTATCTTTTTGAGCCACTACGCCAATCAGCTTATGCGTTTTATAGGCATCGGTAACTGCTTTAATACTTTTGTCTCTGCCTACCGTTATGGGCAACACAACTCCGGGAAACAAAACTGTATTGCGCAAAGGCAATAAACTTAACTCAGAGGGTATATCTATTTTTTCATTCGATTCCGCATCGCTTTCATTTAAAGGAATGATGGGAATAAAATCCATTTCTTCTTCGGGCTTCAGGTTAAAATTCACTAACAATTTATTTTAATAAAAAAGATGAATGCAAGGGTGCAAATTTAGTAAGGATTTGCTCGTCTTCAAGATATACTCTAAAAACAAAATCCCTCATTGCAGAGGGATTTATAAACAGATGAAAACAAAATTTATAGTGCTAAGCCAACTGATAACAGCAACCCCTGGTTCTTCCATTTGTTCTGGTTACTTACATCGCCAATATCATTTAATCCAATCACATAACGGCCTGTCAGGCGAATCTTACTGATGTTGATCTGCGCACCGCCAAGCAGTGAAAAATCGCCTGTTTTAAAAGCATCTTTACCGTTCTCCAGTAAGTTTTCGTCTTGTGAAATTAATACACCGAACTGGGGACCGGCCTGCAGTGAAAAAATGTTAGCCAGTTTATAATTCAACAAAATAGGAATGGAAAGATAATTCAGCTTGGCATCTTGTCCCGACTTCAATGGATTCCAAACATTCGCAAGGCTGGTATCAACCTTTGTTTGATATTGATTGAATAAAACCTCTGGCTGAATGCCCCATTTTTTTCCCAACCCTATTTCCACGAAAGCACCTGCGTGATAACCATACCTGAACTCATCTTTAAAAGCCTTGTCATCTATCTTGGTAATATTTAAGCCACCTTTAATTCCGAAATTAAATTGAGCCATGGCAGCCTGTGCAAAAAAAACACAGGCAATCAGAACATAAAATTTTGTTTTCATAAACATAAAAATTTGTTTGACAGTTATAGAAGTCAAGATTAGTGCCATGTAAAATCCAATGTTGTTAAATAAAAAATAAACAACTAAAAGATAACACCTGCGTTCAACAAAAAAGCGGTGGAAAAATTTCCTTCTTTGGCAGGGAAATAATAATCAAATAAAACCTGTGGCTGAACGAAGAATATGCCTTTTGAATATTCGGTTTTTAAAAATGCTGAAAGCGAAAGCGGTTGGAAAACAAGTTTATCGTCTAAATAAATGTTTTCCGAATTATATAAAATATTAACCCCTGTGCCATGAACTGTTGCGTAGCTGTTGCTGGTTTGATTGATACCGAATTTTTGGGTACCGCTGACAAAAGTGATCTGTGGCGTCACTCTTACAAAATCGCTTTTGGTTAAAACATCCAGCCAGTAAAAATCGTGGCGTGCCGAAGCCGTAAGGCTAAAATCGTTTACACTTTCCTGTTTGTTAACTGTAGTGTAGCCTCTAGGCTTTAATCGAATGGAATGTATATAATCTTCCCTTTGTGAATATTCGGAACGGCTTCCCCAACCATAAGCGGCTGCCACGGTAGGCTTCACCCATAGATCACGATAAGTAAAATAAGCCGAAGCGCCATTTTGTAAAGGCGAGGTGTAAAAAGGAAGATCGTCTTTAGTAAAAAAATGCGTAAGCGAAACGCCTGTAACAAACTTCCTGTTGCGTATATAATCGTACGAGCCGGTAACACTATACTGGTAAGGATTTATTTGCTCGTCGTCGTTTACAAGGCTGGCTGCTGCGCTAACGCCAAAACCTGATTTTAAAAAATAGGAAATCGAAGGCGTGTAAAGAAATTTTTTACTGGTTGTTGGCAGGTTGCTTTCTTTTGATATATAATTAAAATAAGCCGTAGTGCCGCCTAAATTAATAAGTGTAAAGTTTCGGGGTGCGAGGATAGAATCCAAGAAAGCGTCCATCTCGCTGAACAATGCATCATAATCAGTAAACGAAGTATCTACTGCAGGCTGCTGCTTCCCGGTTTTTTGCGCCATTGCAAAACCGGAAACCAAAAAACTTAATACAACAACAAAAATTATTCTTTTGCACATACCGCAGACTTTGGTTTTTCGATGATACAGTTTGCCATAGACATAGATACGTATAAAAAGTTTAAAGGGTTTATAAAACGAACAAATCGAATTGTTATTACAGGTTACGCGAATTAGTTTGTTTGAGTAGCAAATGTATTTAAACTGCAATAGCATCTTTGCATAATTCGTGCCTCAAACATTCAATTCGTTTTTCAAAGTTCGTCATCTTTTTTTAGCCAAGTTCAATCAGAGTGATCTCGGGCAAGATTCCTACCCGGCCGGGATAGCCAATAAATCCATAGCCGCGGTTTACATACAATTTCTGGTTGCCTTCTTCATATAATCCCATCCATTGCTTATACACATATTCAACAGGGCTCCACTTAAACCAGGGTATTTCTACGCCAAACTGCATGCCATGGGTGTGGCCGGATAGCATCAAGTCAATATCCCCGAATTTCGGACGCACTTCTGCGTCCCAATGTGTAGGGTCGTGGCTCATTAAAATTTTGAATGGTGCTGCTTCTGCCCCTGCATAAGCTTTGCTGAGGTTTCCATATTTGGGAAAACGTTTTAAGGCACTCCAGTTTTGAATGCCGATCAGTGCAATTTGTTCAGATTCCTTCTCCAACATCACATGCTCATCTAAAAGCAAACGCCAGCCTAACTGCTGGTGCACTTGCTTAACCTTTTCAAGATTTTTTCTTTTGGCCTGGGCATCGGGCCATGCCACGTAATCGCCATAGTCGTGGTTACCTAAAACGGAGTACACACCCATTGGCGCTTTTAACCGGTTAAAGACATCCATATAATCAGCCATTTCATCTGCAATATTGTTAACCAGGTCGCCGGTAAATAATATAATATCAGGTTGTAGCGCAAGGGTCTTCTCCACTCCTTTCAATACTGCAGTTTTATCGTTAAAGCTTCCGCTGTGAATGTCGGAAAGCTGGGCAATTTTCAACCCACGAAAAGACGGTGGCAGATTAGGATATTTTAAGCTGACACGTTTTACTTTGTAGTTGTATTTGTTGGAAAA
>JBQCHB010000226.1:0-5722 GCA_051955075.1 Flavisolibacter sp. | reverse complement strand
CTCTGCGGTTGACCTGTTTTGATAATTGGAGGTAACCAGCCGGGGCTTTTTTGTAAGCTGGAAGTTGAACAGCAGCCTGTTGTTTCCATAATACTGCAGCAACTCCTTATTGCGCCCTAATGGTCCTCCTAAGTCAATGTCTCTCTGATAACCAATAGCGGCAGTAACAATGCTTTTTTGAAAGGCGCTGTGGGATAGGTTGACCAAAAACCTATAATAATTGGTACTGAAATCGCCGGTTGCATAATTATTTCGTTGTACCGGCCCCTCCAGGAAGAAAGAGTCTGCCTGTCCATTGGAATAATGATGTAGTTGCAGGGTGGTCCACACCAGTGTTGCTTTTTCTTTTTTCAAATTAATTAACGGCGAAAGTAAATAATCAAGTCCCAGTCCGAACTTATTGTTGGAGGGGAGCAAAGGATTGGAACGATCTCTTGTCAGTCTTGTTGTAAGGTCCACATCCAGTGTAAAACGGAGGTGCTGCAGAAATGGATAAGAATAATATTTCCCCTGGTAGGCAGTAAAGCGATACGCAAAGTTCCCTTCCAATATGTAACCATTTTTACCTTCCCCATCTTCCAGGTCAGTATTTCGATGGACAACAGGCTTAATAAGAGGAAATGCCAGGTACATGAAAGGATCGTGATAGCGAAGAAGATCATGATAGCGGTCCATGGCATAATTAGGCTCTGACCTTGAAATTGAGTCCGGTGACCAGACATACTGTTGCCCATGTGCAGCGAAAGAATGCAGGAAGAGAGAAAACAATAAGTATAATGTAGGACTTCGTTTCATGATGGATTGTCTTCCATTTATGCAATTTGGGTGCCTTGATGCAGGAATGTAATAGCAACGCTATGGCAGCGTACGTTACATTTCTTAGAACCATTGTGAGAGAAGGAATAAGGGGGTGGTCGTGTACTACTCGTTCAAAGGAAGAATCCAAAAGTTAAAGCATCTGTTACTTAGCAGTGAGATATATACTTATTTTCATTTCCAGCTAACGATCTAATATGGCCCTGTAACGACTACATTTCTTCATTTTAAAAGGCAACACACTGTGTTGCCTTTTTCGATCGTTCAAATTTACTGTTGCAGTGTAATTACACCTACATCAGTAACTTCTCCATCGGCGACAACTATGCTGTCTTTAGCCTGGCTTTTATACGGGGGATTTGCCTCAACGATCAAGCGATAAACGCCGGGTTTTGCATCAGAGATTTGGAATGCTCCACTGGTGATGTCTGATCGCAAAGTGTCGGGTCCAGAAACTGCCCATACGCGAAGTCCGCCTTCCGGAGGCGTGACACTTCCTTTTATTGAACCGGTTTGTAAGGCTTGAAAAGAAAACAATCCGGCAGTAGCGATAGCAACGGCACAAAGAACAGCTCTTGTCTTTTTCATAATGATTAGTTTAAGGGTGATAAATAACTCAATGCCGCCCCCTAAACAACAACTATGCCTGACAGGCTCATACATAATATTTATTTGAATGAAACTTGCAGGTCTTGTCCAAAATCAATTTGCGTTGGGGGAACTATTCTTCAATTTTCTGTTCAGTACTTAAGCACTGTGTGAGAGTTGTGATATTGTTCAGTTACTTCTTCAATGGTCGTCCAATCTATTGAAAGTATATCACTAATCGCCTGTCTTATTTTTTCGAATGATGTAGGCTTGTTTACAAAAAGGTTTGCTCCTTTCTCATAGGCAGACTTAATATCCCGGGTTGCAAAAGAGTTAGAATACATGATTACAGGAACTTTGGTTAAACCATATTCATTCCTGATTAACCCAAGGCATTCGAATCCATTGATCCGTGGCATATTGATATCCAGTAAAACAATATCAATGCCGTCAAAAACAGTTTTGTTCAATTGGTCGCAACCCGAGAAATAAGAAATTGATACTGATTCGAAATACGTTCCTATAACGTCTTTAAGAATAAAAAAGTCATCCTCATCATCATCTATTAAAAGAAGATGCTTCCGTTCATTTGACAACATGATGTTCCCTAAAAATTATTGATAAATTATTTCCTGGGTAAGTAATAGAAAAGGAGATGCGCAAGATAGAAAAAGGGGAAACGGTAAAAAAATAATTCTCCTTTTCTGGATAAAAACTAACCGTAAACAGGGTAGGGATAGTAGGCTAGACTAATACTTCATTACAGTCGGTAGAAGGCTTTTAACCGTTAACCATTGCAATATTTCTTTTTCTGCAATGATGTCTATAGATACAAAAGGCCTCAATCGTTGAGGCCTTTTGTATAAGAGGTTGAGTTTATTTTTTCTTGTCTTTATCCTTGTCAGAAAATACATCTTTAACCTCTTCGCCTGCTTTTTTTACACCTTTCTTGGTGGCATCCCAGGCATCGTCGATTGCATCGCCAGCCTTGTCAAAAAACCGGCCCGATTTATCTACGACTTCACCATCATCCAACACCACTACTTTATCTCCTCTGACCACTTCGCCGTTTCTTTTCACCACGACTCCGTTGTCTAAGGTTACATCGTTGTCTGCTTCTCTCCATTCACCATCATGGTATACCAGGAGTTTGCCGTTTCTGTAGGTGGCGTCTCCCTGCGAAGGTGCATACACTCCTGATCGTGCGGCATGAGTCGTGGTATCAGTTGTATTAGTGGTAGTCGTTGTTGTGTCCGAACTTCCGTCTTTGCATGACAAAAGGCTGACTGCAACCATGGTCAAAAAAAATAGTTTTTTCATACGCTTATCATTTAAAATAATAGTTTATCCCATTACCGTTGGGCCATTACTGCTTGTAAAATTCATGCCGGACTTGCTAAAGCTCAATTTTTGAGCACGTTCGGGCTTGCGTAACAATTTTTTGAACTCAAAAAATACATTTATCGAAATGCTCAGTCTTTTGAAATCTACTGCGAGACAATAAACATAACGGCCAGGCTCCTTTAGGATCCGCCATTATAAGGGCTTAAGGATTTCACACAGTGGCAACTTAAATTGATGGATAGAAGGTCATTGCACCTTCTGCTTTACCTGTATGTTCGAAACTGTATACCACCAGGCTGTTTTTCATAGCCGGTTAAATTGATGGCAAGCCCTCGTCTGCAACGTATCTATTTTTATTTGGCAGTGCAATGTTTTAGCATTCCTTTGGCAGTGTTAATGAGTTCAGAAGGCGTTAAGGGTTTGGTTATAAATTGAACGTTTTCTTTTTTGACAAATTCCCTGTAAGTCGATTCCGGTGAAGTGGTGAAAAGAATTAATGGCAAGGATGCCAGTTCCTGGTCCTTTTTTATTTCTTTCAATACCTCTTTCCCATTCATTCCCGGCATATTAATGTCAAGTATAATCAAACAAGGCAGGTTACCAATTTCCTTAGATTGTTTTAGAAAAGATAAAGCGGCTTTACCACTACCCGCTTGTTGTACTTTAATCGTTGCGTCCAGTTTTAGCAGTGCTTCCTGGAAAAGTTCTCTATCTTCTTCGTCGTCGTCAATATGTAAAACAATTCTTTGCTGCGGCTTGGCGGGGGATTGCTGTTTTTCTTTTCTGGGTTCTGGTAAGCTTCCGTCGTAGTCGTTGTTCCATTCAGGAACATCAGATGTACGGGTGCTCTTCCAACTGTCTTCTCTTCTGTGTACGTATCCTGCTTGCTCCGGAAGGTATGTTCTAATGAAAATAAAATCTAATTGTCTTACATACTGAATTTGTCTGCTATGCCTCATAATAATGTATTTACCCCAAACAATCAGAGAACAAATTACAGATAATTTAAATTAAAAATTATTTTTTAATGCCATAGTCATTAGTGTTTCAGTCGTGTTTAAAAAATTAGGAAAGCTTGGTAAAGGATGGTTTGTTGATTCTGTTCAACCAATCTTTTTGTCTAAGAAACTTGGAAATAAATTAACGCAATGGCGGACACAAACATCAGAAGAAGGGTTATCATTCCAAGTGTGTTAGACAGTTTGCTATTGGTGTATTCTTTCATAATTTTTTTGTTGTTGCCGATGTGCATTACAACGGCAATCAAAACAGGCGAAGTAAGCCCATATAAAATTGCTGTGTATACTAATGCCTGGATAGGACTAATTCCAATTAAGTTCACCAACAGTCCGGCCACAAGTGAACCGGCAATGATTAAATAAAATTTTCTTGCCTGGTGGAATTTTTTGTCAAGGCTGGCCTTCCACCCGAAGGTTTCAGAAACGATATAGGAGAGAGAGCCGGTAAGCACCGGGATAGCCAAAAACCCTGTACCCACAACACCCACTGTGAAAAGCAAATAGGATGCTTTACCAGCCACAGGTTCCAACGCCTTGGCGGCTTGTTCCACCGTGTCTATTTTATGAATACCTGCGCCATACAATGCCGTTCCCGTAGCCAAAATGATAAAGAACATCACTACATTGGAAAGAGACATGCCTACGTTCACATCGAGCTGCATTTTTTGAATGAGCAAGCGGAAAAAGTTTTGCTCCCGGTTGTAAGGATTTTGACCGTTGCCCTCGTTTTTAATTAACCGTCGCCTGGCCAGTATCAACCGTTTCGTTGCTTTCATGTCTTCGGCTTCCATTGTCACCTGCCAATAAAAAAGATAAGGAGAAATAGTGGTGCCCAAAATAGCGACCAGGATACCGAAAAAGTCTTTATCAAATTTTACAGTAGGAACGAAAGTTGAGTGAAGTACCTGCTTCCAATGCGGGTGTGTGAAAAAAGGAACAGCAATGTAAAGCAACACTGCAAGGCATAGGTATTTGAGAACGGCTACAATCTTTTCATAAGGCAAATAGATGATGAGAAACAAAAGCAAAAGTGTAAAAGCAAGACTGAAAACAGAAGGCTTTACAGAAGGCACCATAAGGCTTGCCACGGCGCCCATTCCGGCAATGTCGGCACCGATGTTTAGAATAATGGCAGGAATGCTAAACACCATCATCAAATACAAGAGCCATTTTGGATAATGGCTCTTTAGTGTGGTTGTAAGGCCGGTTGATGTGACCAATCCAATGCGTGCACACATTTCCTGGATGGCCGCCATTAAAGGGAATGTGATGAGTGCCGTCCACAAGGTCGCCAATCCAAACTGGGCTCCCGCCTGCGAGTAGGTGGCAATGCCCGATGGGTCATCGTCGCTGGCACCGGTAACAAGGCCTGGTCCGAGCAATTTTAAAAACCTTACAACCGGGTTAGTTGACTTAGCCATGTGTAGTTTTCTCTTACCTGGATATATATAAAAAAATTAAGCCCGGCAGGGTATTCATTTGAAATGGCCGATTTGAAACATGCGTAACCAGCGTTTTGTACTGGCTATATTTTTGTGAAAGGATCATCGTATAAAACAGTAAACATGAAAAGGAACAACAAAAAAGAAACAAACGACCCTGCGCCGGATCTGAATACCCATGAAAAACCCAGGGAAGAATGGTTGCGTACCAAGTCAACCAAAAATTCAGAACCGGGACTAAAGCCTGGCTCAAGTGAAAAACCCAAGGAAGTTTGGATTGATGAAAAAGATAAAAAGGAGAAATAAGAATTAGGTTAATAAAATAGTTTAAAAAAGGGATACTTCTTTGATAGAACCGGTAAATATCTGTGGTTAGAAACTAAAAATTGTTTGTTTCATATCAGGCAAATCATCCGCACTATTTATAAGTTGTAGTCATTTAGACCTTATGGATAAATTATCAGTAGGCGGCCTCCCTTATCCCCTAGAAATTCCTTGTCCTGCCAGGTGACA
>JBQCHB010000225.1:0-3626 GCA_051955075.1 Flavisolibacter sp. | reverse complement strand
CAACCGGGGGCAGTGCTCCTTCCACTGATGTAGTCGATGATGTAAAGACATCGTGGCAAAGGGTAAACGGAGGGGAACACGTGGCTTCATTGATCAATAAAACCATTACTGATTTTGATTTTTTACCGCCGCAAAAATCTTTGCCCGCTTTACTAAAAATTGACAGAACCATAAAAGGTCTTCCGGAAGGCTATTGGAAAACGCAAAAACTTAAAGAGATAAGACAATTAATAGAGCAAGCAAGCGGTTTATGGCTGGAAGCTTATACAACAGAGCCTTACATTGCGCAAGGCGACTCCATTAAAATTAATTTCTCTATCAACGACAGGTTGGGCATTGGTGCTAAAGTGATGGATGTAAAAGTGGAAACCTTCGATACTTCTTTTACTGCCGCGTTATCGCCCAACAAAAATTTTAATTTCAGCAAGATCATAAAAGTTTTTGATGGAACGCCGGTAACGCAACCTTATTGGTTGAAAAGGCCGATGGAAGAGGGGTATTTCAACATTCCCGATCAAATGAAAGTGGGTCAGCCCGATATTGATCCGGCATTTACAGTTGCATTTCATATAAATATTGACGGAGATTATTTTTATTTCGATCGAATAGTGCATTACAAATTTACCGACCAGGTAAAAGGAGAACAGAATCAGCCGGTGACAGTTGTGCCGCCTATAACTGTATATTCCAATCCTGAACTGTTATTGCTAAAAAAAACAGAGCAGGACAAACAGGCTTTTCAAATTCAAACCATAACCAATAAAAATATTGGTTTCAGCTATGCACATATCAGCGGTGATGGCGGTAGTAAAAAGTGGTCGGTTGAAGATTCAAGTAAAACGTTTGTAAAAGGAACCAATCATCTTTACCAGTTTCCGGTGGCTTCAAATGAATTGCAAAACGAACTGAAAGTAATACCAACTGTAAGGTTCGATACTTCCATGTCGTTGAATTACCTGGCCATGGCCACTATTAAGTACGATCACATTCCTTACATCAATTATTTCTATACTGATTGGGTAAAACTGTTACCCATTGATTTAAAAACTTACGGTAAAAGAATTGGTTACATTGTTGGCGCCGGCGATAAAGTGCCCGAGGCGTTGGAGCAAATGGGCTATGAAGTAGTGTTGCTTACAGAAAAGGAATTGGCAAGAAATAATTTGCAGCAATACGACGCTATTATTTCCGGTGTGCGGGCCTTTAATGCTAATGACTGGATGGGCAAATACTATGATAAGCTCATGAAATACGTAGAGGATGGTGGCAATTATATTGTGCAATACAGCCAGGCAAACAATATCCGCTCTAAAATCGGTCCCTATAATTTTACTGTCTCCGGAAGAAGGATAACAGACGAAAATGCTGCTGTTACTTTTTTAAAACCTGATCATCCTGTGTTAAACTTTCCCAACAAAATTAACCAGGACGATTTTAAAGGATGGGTACAGGAGCGAAGCATTTATCATGCAACGAATCTTGATGATAAATACGAAACTATTTTACGCATGAACGATCCTGGTGAAGCACCTGATGATGGCAGTTTAATTACAGCAAAATACGGGAAAGGATTTTTCACCTATACGGGTTTAGTATTTTTCAGGGAGTTGCCTGCAGGCGTGCCCGGAGCATATAGGCTGTTGGCTAATTTGATTGCATTGAATCGAAAAAAGGAATTTTAATGGCGGAAAGAAAACCGGATCAAAAGCGGGGAACAGTGGCATTTGCCTTTGTAATTATTTTAGGATTGGTGATCGGTATTTTTATACGGCGTGTGCAATTAGGATTAATCATTGGGTTAGTGCTTGGGTTGTTGGGGTCAAACTTATTGCGGAGAAGATAGCATTTCACGCAAGGCCGCAAAGAATTGCTTAGCAACTTGCTCACTTATTTCTTTGCGTGAAAAATTTTTTGTGAAAACGCTGCGAGAAATAATTATGAAAGATCAAAAAGATAAAATACCACTTTTAAAAACCTGGACACAATGGTATGTGCTGGTGATTGTTTTTTTAATTGTTTTGATCATTTTGTTTTACCTCTTCACTAAAACTTTTGCATGAGCCAGCTAGATTGGATTGTATTGGTTGTTACACTGGCAGTCGTCATTATTTATGGCGTTTACCGAAGCCGTACAACGCATAATCTTGATGGCTATTTTCTTTCCAATCGCAGCATGCATTGGGGTCTTATTCTTTTAAGTATTATCGGCACACAAGCCAGCGCCATTACTTTCATTTCTGCACCCGGCCAGGCCTATACAGATGGAATGCGTTTCGTACAATATTATTTCGGGCTTCCGTTAGCAATGGTGGTCATCTGTATTGCCTTTGTCCCTATTTTTCATAAACTAAAGATTTACACCGCTTACGAATATTTGGAAAACCGCTTCAACGGCAAAACAAGAACACTCACTTCTTTTCTTTTCCTTTTGCAGAGAGGGCTGTCGACAGGCATCAGCGTTTTTGCACCTTCCATTATTCTGTCTTCATTATTCGGCTGGAATATTTACTGGACCAACATGTTTATGGGTGGCCTGCTCATTATTTACACAGTAAGTGGTGGCGCTAAAGCCGTAGCTTATACACAGCAGTTGCAACTCATTATCATTTTCACCGGAATGTTTCTTGCAGCTTACTTAGTGGTAAAAATGCTGCCGCCGCATGTTGGCTTTTCCGATGCGCTACACATAAGTGGCCACCTTGGGAAAATGAATGTGATTACTACAGGCATTACAAAAAATGGTTTTAACTGGAGCGACCAGTATAATTTATTTAGCGGGATTATTGGAGGTTTTTTTCTTGCTCTTTCTTATTTCGGAACCGATCAGTCGCAGGTAGGCCGGTATTTAACGGCCAGGTCTGTAGCTGAAAGCCGTGTAGGTTTATTAATGAATGGGATGATCAAAGTGCCCATGCAATTTTTGATATTGCTGATCGGTACTTTGGTTTTTAGCTTTTATCTTTTTAATAAAGCACCGGTTTTTTTTAACGCCAAACAAATTTTAAAACTTGAAAATTCCGTTTACAAAGATTCGTTTGCAATGGCACAAAATCAATACAATGCCATTGCTGAAGAAAAGCAAAAAGCAGTTATTGCCTATTCAAATGCAAGAGATATAGATAATGATGAGCAAATAAAGCAAAGTGGAGATCAGTTAAGTGCGTTGCAATATCAAAGTGACAGCGTTCGCAATAAAATAAAATCATGGATCAATGCGGCAGGCGGCGACGGTAATGACACCAACTATATTTTTTTAAATTTTGTTACGGCTTATTTGCCTGCCGGTCTTGTAGGCTTATTGATCGCCATTATATTTCTTGCATCTTGGGGCAGTATTGCTGCAGCACTTAATTCATTGGCTTCTTCAACCATGGTTGATTTTCATCGCCGGTTTTCGAAAAAAATAAAAGCCGAAAATGAATACCGCATATCACAATGGTACACTTTAGGATGGGGCGTTTTTTGTATTGTGGTAGCCATGTTTACATACAATATTGGCAACAGTTTAATAGAGGCAGTCAACATTTTAGGATCACTTTTTTATGGTGTGATATTGGGCGTTTTCCTCGTGGGCTTTTTCCTGAAAAAAATAACAAATGGCAACACTGTATTCATTGCAGCGTTAT
>JBQCHB010000224.1:0-3332 GCA_051955075.1 Flavisolibacter sp. | reverse complement strand
CCCTTTCCCTTGCTGCATTCAACCGCTCTGCTTCGGCAGGATCGATATATGATACCGGTGTTCCAATTTCTTCCTCCCTGTAGATGCGTTCTTCTGTTCTTCTTGCTGCTTCACGGGAACTTGTATTGTCATTTCGTTGGTCTGCAGGAAAAGTGGTCCCTTCGCTATTGTCGCTACGCCGTTTACGAAACATATTCTTTTCATTAAAATGCTCGTGGTTATAAAAGCCAGGCGTAAGATCAGCGTCATCATTGCCCGCATAGCTATCTGCATCTGTTCTTCCAAACACAGTACTGATAGCCTTTTCAGCCTTTGTGCCTAAATCTTCCTTATCATACCTTGGCAAGGCTCTTAATTGAAAAGGCGTTACATTTTGCAAGATCACATCATCATGCTTATGTTCCAAAACAGCAAGGCCAATGGGTACCAAAACAGTACGTCTTTCCAACTGCAGCTCATCGCTGTCTCTTACATTAATCACCATATAACGTACCTTATTTTCTCTTGAGTCGAAAATGAGTTCATCTACTTTACCAATGAGTCTTCCCTGCTCATCTCTCACTTCCCAGCCACGAATATCGGGTTGGCCGTCTGCTACTTCATAATCGGAGCCACGCAATTCCTGCAGGCGCCTGTCTTTTTTATTTGCCATAATATTTATTTTTTAAGCTGTTGCTATTATTGACCTTAATGGTGGGTTGTGTCCGTAATGGTGCGGTTGGTAGAATCGTACACAGCAGGCTGGCTGGTATTTGTTCTATTACCGTATCTATTCCATACAAAATAAGCTGCTATGCCGAGAATAGCCACTACTAAAATGATCCAGAGTAGTGGCGAACTCTTCTTTCGTTGCACATCTATATTTGCCATATTCTAATGATTATTAACTAGAGCGCAGTAAAATTTATGCCACCATAAAATGATGAGGTGGCTGGCGAAAACTTTTATTTAAATAAAGAATTATGTCTGAGCTGTATTGCTACTATTAAATTGCTATTGCGTCGCACTCTTGTACGTTCTTATCACTATTGAACACGGCAAAAACCCATCACAACAATTGCAGTCGTTTAAGCAATGAAAGCTTTTAATATGGTGATTAGCATTACAAAAAGTACAAGAGTGCGACGCAACAAACGATGATAAAAATGAAGAAAGCCGGGTACCAAAAGAAAATGCAACTCAGGCAGTTTGCCTTTTTCTCTTTCTGCCAATGTCGGGCAAAAAACCCGTTAGTAATCCTATCAGTGGCAGAAAAGCACAAACTTTATAAACATATTGAATGCTGGTGTGGTCGGCCAATGCACCCAGGATTGCTGAACCAATACCACCCATTCCAAAAGCAAAGCCAAAGAAAAGACCGGAAACCAGGCCCACTTTGCCAGGCAGTAATTCTTGCGCATACACCAAAATGGCAGAAAAAGCCGAGGAAAGAATAAAACCTATGAACACGGAAAAAATTGTGGTCCAAAACAAATTGACATGAGGCAATAACAAAGTAAATGGCGCCACGCCTAATATAGAAAACCAGATCACATACTTACGCCCAAAACGGTCGCCCAGCGGGCCGCCAATAAAAGTACCTGCCGCAGTAGAAAATAAAAAAATGAATAAGTGCACCTGGGAGCTTTGTACCGATACATGAAACCTGTCCATAAGATAAAACGTATAATAAGAGCTCATGGAGGCGAGGTAAAAATATTTGGAGAAAATCAGCACCATCAAAATGACAATAGAAAATACAATGGTCGTTCGCGAAAGATGTTGTTCGCTTTTATCACCGCCCTTTAAAGCTTTTGGTTTGATAAGGTGCATATTATGCAGATACCATTTGCCAATGTTTATCAGCACCACAATAGCCAATAAAGCAAGCAACGAAAACCAGGCAATATGCGATTGCCCGTAACGTACTATAATAGCAGCGGCAAGCAAAGGTCCTATGGCGCTGCCGGTATTGCCCCCTACCTGGAAAATAGATTGGGCCAGTCCGCGTCTTCCACCCGATGCCATGTAAGCCACCTTCGAAGCTTCGGGATGAAAAACAGAAGAGCCAATGCCAATAAAGCCTACCGAAACCAACAGCCAGCCAAAGCTTTGTGCAAAAGATAAAAGTAAAAGGCCTATAAGCGTACAGCTCATGCCTGTGGCAAGGGAAAAGGGCTGTGGTTTTTTATCAGTATAAAAGCCCACAAAAGGCTGCAGCAACGAAGCAGCCAACTGAAAAGTAAGAGTGATCAATCCTACCTGCGAAAAACTTAAATGAAATGAAGTTTTTACCAGCGGATAAATAGAAGGTATTAAAGATTGAATGGTGTCGTTCAGTAAATGCGAAAAACTGATGGCCAAAAGAATGGGAAACACGGTTCTTTCAGCTGCTTGTTTTATATTATTGATTGCCTGCTCTTTTGCAATTTGCTCCATTGGTTTGTTTTTCGGTTGGCAAAATTAAAATCTAAGCAAGCAACGTTCCGGTAAATTTGACCTGCGGCAAATTTAGTAAGCCATTGCAATATTTGAACTTGCCACTACACATCAGCCATTAATACCCCCGCTTACTTCAATGCGTTGGGCATTGATCCATCCCCCTTCTTCGCTGCAAAGAAAAGCCACCACGCCACCAATGTCTTCAGCATTGCCTACACGGCCCAGTGGCGAAAGTCCGCTTAATCTTTCTTTCATTTGTGGATTGCTGCGAATGGCAGCAGCGTTGAAATCTGTTTCTATTGGCCCCGGTGCTACCACGTTGGCCCTGATGCCTTTCGCACCCAGCTCTTTTGCCAGGTATTTTGTAAATGTTTCAATAGCGCCTTTCATAGAAGCATAAACAGAATAACCGGGGTTGGCAAACCTTGTTGTGCCCGAAGAAATATTAATAATGCGGCCACCTTCATTCATAAAAGGCACCAGCTTTTGGGTAAGAAAATAAACGCCTTTAAAATGCACGTTCAAAAACTCGTCAAACAAGATTTCCGTTACTTGTGCAAAGGGCACTGTGGCGCCCATGCCTGCATTGTTGATTAAAAAATCAAAAGATGCTACACCCCATTCATTTGAAAGTGTTGCCTGTATTTCTTTCACAAAACTGTCAAGCGCAGCAATGTCGCTCATGTCAAGTTGCAGCGCCGCTGCCTTTCGATCAATCGCTTTTATTTCCGCTACAAGTTTCTCAGCTTCTTCTTTATTGGTTTTATAGGTAATAATCACGTCCGTGCCTTTGTGGGCAAGACTTAGTGCCATATCTTTTCCGAGGCCGCGGCTGCCACCGGTTACCAGAGCGATCTTTGCTGTAGCCATATCTTTCTTTTTAATGAAGCACAAAGCTAAAGCCGCATGAT
>JBQCHB010000223.1:0-3065 GCA_051955075.1 Flavisolibacter sp. | reverse complement strand
GATGTAAAACCGGTCAGCCGTTTTATCATAGCGCACAGACAGGTGAGGGCTGGATACCCAATCAGAGGGAACGCGGAAAACGCCCGGTTGATCAGGCTTTTCATCGCTACCAGATATCAGAAAAGCTTCCTCCTTAACGAGGTATTCAATCTTTTTGCCCACATATTCTTTTTCCGGAACGGTGGCGTCGAGCCGTGCAAAGTAGCGTGGCCGGCTAGCGTCGCTTACGTCACCGGCTTCAAGTGTATCCTGCCAGGGCATTTCATAATAGCCATCGCTGTAATAGGTAAAGTCTTTTAATATTTCGTCTGCAATGTCAAAGGTTTGTGCAATACCGGTTTGGCGCGGAATGAAAGTGACACGCAGGTTTTCTTCTCCTCTGTGCACCTTGCCCGGAAGCAATTTCCCAATAAAGCTTTTATCACCTTTTTCATAATCGGGGTGAGACACAAAACGGAACACCCACTTGTTGGCGGAGGCCGTAACTTTCTTTCCCTTACGTCGATGCTCCTGCAATATGCCGTAAAAAGCCTTTACCGATTCTTTTATGATCAGGGAAAATATGCCCCTGTTGTTGTCCATAAACTTATTGTAATCAGGAGGGCTGAAGCAAATGATGTATTCATGGTAAAATATGATGCGGTCTGCAAAAGACAGTTCAGCGATGGATTCTTTAAATTTTTCAATGATATACTTGTATACAGAATCCGGCGTCATCGAAACCGTTTCGGTATAACTGGTTTCTTTTTTTAAAAACCAGCTTTGCACGCCGGTGCGTTGCCAGAACGTAGGTTTTGTAGTTGTGGGCATTGGCTACTCTTTTAAATCGTGATTACGATCGTGTCTGACTAAGAAAGCTTATACATAGCTTCGCCGCCATTCACAATATTTCCTTAAAATCTTTTGGAGTAGAAATTTTTAATGCCAATGCTGTAGTTAAAGTAAAACTATCTTCTATACGCAGATGGTGATTAAGGATTAACGTGTCCACGACACGATTAAAACGATTACTGAGAAATGAAATTAACAGAATATTTCTTAAAGGTTTGCGAAAGCTGCCTGACGGAAGTGAAGAAAAACTTAAAACTGATTGATCTGTTTGGAAGTAAACCCACAAATATCTACGACTCTTATTTTGTTTTTTTGGTCAGTACACAACGCCTGAAATGTGGACGGGAAATTCCATTCATTCAAATCAGCGACAAATACAAATAAACACGCGCATAACTTTTTGGTTATTTTTCTTTCAAGAGAAAAGTGACAAGTAAACAGTCAAGCAATAAATAGCCATAATTTTAATTTAGCTACGTCGGATAGCTTCATCTTTTGCAAGTTCTTTTATAAATTGATCAGGTTCTGCCGCATAACTTCTTCTAAAATTACCCGAGTGACCCCCGCACGAACTCCCATCCTTGGATCATTCTGCCGTGGGGAGCAAAGCTAAAATGCTGTTCACTTTCCCATTATTCAAAATAAAAAATCCTGCTTATTTATTGCTTTACTGTTTGCTTCGTGACGTTTTTTTTTAGCTTTCAATGCAAATCTTTTTTGGCACGGATTACAAGGATTTTCACGGATTGGAACTTTTGTGGAACCAATTTATCGGGCACACAGTATAGCATTTGCAGAGATTCCCGGGGAGCCAGGAATCGTCACTATACATTTCCTGGTACAATTAACCAGTTATGAACAGGATCAGCTAAATTGTATCCTATTTAATTAAACATTTTGTGCAATGCCGCCCATCACTCTCAAAAGCAGCACCGGAAAATGGATCATGGCATCGGCAATACTGGCTTCAGCGATGGCTTTTATTGATGGTACAGCATTAAATGTTGTATTACCCTCTCTTCAAAAAGACTTAGAGGCAACCGGAACTGACTTGTTCTGGTTATTAAATTCCTATTTACTCATGCTCGCTGCACTCATTTTACCAGGCGGCTCATTAGGCGATAAATTAGGAAGGAAAAAAATATTCATGATTGGCATCGCTCTTTTTATGCTTGGCTCCGCAGCAAGTGGCCTGGCACCAACAGTTGGGTATTTAATTGTATTCAGAGCCTTGCAAGGCATTGGCGGAGCGTTGTTGATACCGGGTAGCCTTTCCATCATTACCGCATCATTCGGTAAAAGTGAAAGAGGCAAAGCAATAGGCACGTGGTCTGCTATCACAACAATGGTAACTGTTGGCGGCCCAATACTTGGCGGAGCTTTAGCAGATGCCGGATTATGGCGGGTAATCTTTTTTATTAATGTTCCTATAGGCATTATTTCATTAATAATCCTCTGGCGCAAAGTTCCGGAAAGCCGCGATGACGAATCGGATAAATCGCTGGATTATCCGGGAGTGATATCTATAGTTGCCGGTTTGGCTTTACTAACTTACGGCTTTTTAAGAATTCCTGTAGCCGGCTTTAATAACTGGCACGTATATCTCTCTCTTGCCTTCGGAACATTTTCTTTAATCGTTTTTATAATTGTCGAACATAAAAGCAAACATCCCATGATGCCGCTGCAATTGTTCAAAAACAAAACATTTGGCGGCGCTAATCTTCTTACATTTTTTTTGTATGCAGCACTTGCAAGCGCCATGTTATTTCTCACCTTAAATATGGTGCAGATTCAAGGCTATAGCCAGTTACAGGCTGGTATGACCTTATTGCCCTTTACCATTTTATTAATTACCATTTCAAGGTGGTCAGGCGGGTTGGTTGATCAATATGGACCCCGCTGGTTTTTGATTCTTGGCCCTTTGGTTACTACTGGGGGATTGTTGCTCTTATCTTTTATAAAGCAAACCAATGGGCCATCAGAATATTGGACCACATTTTTTCCCGGAATTTTATTTTTTGGATTAGGAATGTCTTTTACAGTAACTCCTCTCACCACAACAGTAATGGGCGCTGTTGCCAATCATTATTCAGGAACAGCATCAGGAGTTAATAATGCCATCAGCCGCATTGCCAATGTGTTTGCAAACGCCATTATTGGAGCACTGGCCATATTATTTTTTACTGGATTTTTAAATACAAGAATGAAACAAAGCCCCTTAACGGAAGAAACCA
>JBQCHB010000222.1:0-7033 GCA_051955075.1 Flavisolibacter sp. | reverse complement strand
GCAAGATGAAGTCTGACTTTTGCAAGAAGACATGCGACCACTGCAAGATGAAGTCTGACTTTTGCAAGAAGACATGCGACCACTGCAAGATGAAGTCTGACTTTTGCAAGAAGACATGCGACCACTGCAAGATGAAGTCTGACTTTTGCAAGAAGACATGCGACCACTGCAACATGAAGTCTGACTTTTGCAACTTGCAGAAACCGGTATATTGCCGGTTTTTAGGCTTAGCGGGCCCGGGTAAGCGCTTTGGTTACTACCATTAGTACAGGCCCTTACTACTATTTGTAACCAAAAGGGTTACTAATGGCATTTCAAAATTTGTAAAAAGGTTGAAGTTTTGTTGCGTCAACTGATTTTTTAATTAAATCCTTTATCCCATGAGAAAAATTAATCTCAGCTTCGGCAGATACAGCGATGCCGATCTATTGGTGCAAGCCCAGGCCACCGAGGTAGCCCTTACCGGCAACAGCTATTTTCCCACAACCTCGCCAACACTTGCAGAATTTCAAACTTTTATCACCAGCTACTCGGGTTCTTTAAGCGCAGCAAAGGACAGGAGCAAAAACAACGTTGCCGCAAAAAATGCTGCAAGGCTTGCTCTTACTAATGCTATGGTAAGCCTGGCCATGGACCTGATGAAAACCGCCAACGGTGATCTGCAGGCCCTTATTTCCACCGCTTTGCCCTTAAACAAGCAGCGGCAGCCACTGCCACCGCTTGATAAGCCACAGATCCTGAAAATGGAGGATGGCATTAACAGCGGCGATTTGCTGGTAACCATTGCTACCGTGTTGGGTGCCCGAACTTTTGTGTATCAATACACGCTGGACCCAATAACAGACGACACCGTATGGCAGGGCCAGAACGCTACTACGTGTAAGGTGCTTTTGTCGAACCTGGAACGGGGCAAGCGGTACTGGATTCGTGTAATTGCCTATGGCATTAACGAGCAGGAGGTGTACAGCGAGGTGATATTATCGCCTATCATTCGCTAATAAAAATCCTCTTTTATTTAGGCCGCTTCGGTAAGGAGGCGGCTTTTTTTGTTTAGGGGTTTTTATTGTTTGGAGTTTGGGGTTTGGGGTTTGGGGTTTGGAGTTTGGAGTTAACCGCAGCGGACACGGCGAACGCAGTGGTTTTTCTTTGCTGGCTTACAGATTTACGGAGTGCTTTTAGACAGTAAACCTCTTGCTTGTCTTGCTGACGAAGGAAGCATCTGTGGACTGCACAGTAATGACTATTGTAAAGCGACTACTACTGATTGTATCATTTCCAGAAGAGCAATTCAAAGGCCCTTCGTTCCTCAGGGTGACAAGGCATGAGTGTTTATTGATGGCAGAGTTTACAACTACCGGAGTGTTCAAAAAATATAAAGACGCTTGCTTGTCGTGATAGCTATCGGGATCAGCATCTGTGCTAAGTGCTGTAAGCAAGTTGCAAAGTTTAATACCAGTGGCGCCAACTACGGCGGCCAATGCAAAACTGTCAATTGACGACAGAAAGCTTTTTCTTACATTGCAATTCTTCTATGATAACAAAGGATACAGCCTACCAAAACATAACTGAACCCAATGACGATTGAACAATACATTGACACCATTAACAAACGATACAGGCAAGGCAATACAACAGAGCATAGTTTCAGGGGCGACCTGCTTCATTTGCTGGAAACCCTGATGCCCGGCGCCAGCATTACCAACGAACCGAAACGACAAACCTGCGGCGCTCCCGATTATATTGTTTCCAAAAAAGAAATACCTCTTGGCTTTATTGAAGCAAAAGATATTGGCGATGCTGATTTGGATGGAACAAAGAAAACAGGCAATAAAGAACAATTCGACCGCTACAAGGCTTCGTTAAGTAATATCATCTTTACCGATTACCTCGATTTTCATTTGTACCACGATGGTGTTTTTGTAACAAAGATTGCCATTGCCGAATTGCAGAAAGGTTCTATAGTTCCATTGAAGGATAACTTTACGGCATTTGCCAACCTGGTTAAGGATTTTGCCCAAAAACACGGACAAACCATTAAGAGTTCAAAAAGGCTGGCAGAGCTAATGGCCGCAAAAGCAAGGCTGCTTGCCGATGTTATTGAAAAAGCCCTGAACTCCGATGAAGACCGCCAGGAAAACAGTACGCTGAAAGACCAGATGACTGCTTTTAAAGAAATTCTCATTCACGATATTTCGCCCAAAAGCTTTGCCGATGTATATGCGCAAACCATTGCCTATGGTTTGTTTGCTGCCCGGTTGCACGACCCCACGCTGCCCACCTTCAGCAGGGCAGAGGCTGCAGAGCTTATTCCCAAATCCAATCCTTTTTTGCGCAAGCTGTTTGGTTATATAGCCGGACCCGATATTGACGACCGCATTAAATGGATAGTGGATAGTTTGATAGAAGTATTCCTTGCCTGCAATGTAGAGGAGCTGTTGAAGAACTATGGCAAAAGCACAAAGACAGAAGATCCCATCATTCATTTTTACGAAACCTTTTTGAGCGAGTACGATCCCAGGCTGCGTAAAGCCCGTGGCGTATGGTACACGCCGCACCCTGTAGTAAACTTTATTGTTCGTGCGGTGGATGATATTTTAAAAACAGAGTTTGGCCTGCGTGAGGGACTGGCCGATACCAGCAAGACCAAAATAAAAGTACAGCTGCCCGAAACCGATAAGCGTTACAAGGACAATGTTAAAACGGTGGAAGAAGAAGTGCACCGTGTGCAGATATTGGACCCTGCTACCGGCACAGGAACTTTTTTGGCCGAAGTGGTAAAGCAGGTACACAAAAGGTTTGAAGGACAGCAGGGCATTTGGAGCAATTATGTAGATACGCATTTGCTGCCCCGCCTCAATGGTTTTGAACTGCTGATGGCCTCCTATGCCATGGCGCATTTGCAATTGGATTTGCTGTTGAAAGAAACTGGATACAAGCCAACCAAAGACCAACGCTTCAAAGTTTACCTCACCAATAGTTTAGAAGAATACCATAAAGACACAGGAACCCTGTTTGCCAACTGGCTAAGTACAGAAGCGAATGAAGCCAATAGAATTAAAAGAGATACGCCGGTGATGTGTGTGATTGGAAATCCGCCGTATAGTGTGAGTAGTACTAACAAAGGAGAATGGATTGAAAATCTCGTAGAAGATTATAAAAAGAATTTGAATGAAAGAAACATACAACCGCTTTCAGACGACTATATAAAGTTTATTCGATTTGGCCAATTCTTAGTTGAAAGAAATGGAAGTGGAATACTAGCATATATCACCAACAATAGTTTTATAGATGGGTTAATTCACAAACAAATGCGCAAACATTTGTTAGAAACATTTGATCGTATTTATATTTTAGATCTACATGGTAGTACAAAAAGGAAAGAGGTTACTAAAGATGGTAGTAAAGATGAAAACGTTTTTGACATTCAGCCAGGTGTTTCAATAAACATTTTTATTAAAAAGAATGGACAGAAGAAAAGTTTGGCACAACTATTCAAATATGATTTACATGGTAAAAGGGAATTTAAATACCAATTCTTAAATGAAAATGATCTAAGAAAAATACCATGGAATAAATTGGACCAGTTTGATAAACAATTCTCATTTAAGGAGTTTACTGAATCATCATTATCAGATGAGAATAGCTTTTCAGTTAATAATTTATTCCACTCATTTGCATCTGGCATTACAACAGAGCGAGATGATCTTACCATTCAGTTTGAGAAAGAAATATTAGATAAGATAGCTAATGACTTTTCTCATTTAACTGAAGCTGAACTTAGAAAAGAATACAATCTTGGCCCGGATGGACGGGATTGGAAGATATTTACAGCCAAAGCAGATATTTTAAAAAAACAACACGTTCTTACGAAAATAAGATATAGACCTTTTGATGATAGGTATACATTATATAGTGGAAAGTCAAAAGGGTTTCATTCATACCCTCGTTCAAATGTAATGTCCCATTTCATAGACCATGATAATTATGGTTTGATAATAGGAAGGCAAGGTCAAGCAATGGGTTCAGGCGAATGGAACATTGTCTTTGTCTCAAAGACACCAGTAGATTCAAATATCTTTTACAGAGGAAGAGGTACAGTTTTCCCACTTTATACTTTTTCTGAAAATGATAATCAACAATCCATCGAACAAAAACCAACACGAACACCCAACCTCAACCCCGAAATCGTAAACAAAATATCTGAAGCACTCCACCTTACTTTCACTCCCGAAAAAGAAACAGAAGGTGAAGTATGTTTTGCCAACAACCCCGATCTGAGGCCTGAGTTCAGAACAAGCTTTGCACCCATAGATATTCTTGATTACATCTATGCCGTACTGCACTCACCCACCTATAGAGAGAAGTACAAGGAGTTTTTAAAGATTGATTTTCCACGAGTGCCTTATCCAAAAGATGCCAATACATTTTGGCAACTGGTGAAGCTTGGCGGCGAGCTAAGGCAAATACATTTACTGGAAAGCCCTGTTGTATCAAGGTACATCACCCAATACCCTTTTGATGGCAGCAACACCGTTACCAAACCTAAATATGAAAATGGAAAAGTGTACATCAACGATGCACAGTATTTTGATAATGTGCCGGAAGTGGCATGGAACTTTTACATTGGCGGCTACCAGCCTGCACAAAAATGGCTGAAGGACAGGAAAGAGCGGCAGCTAAGCTTTGAAGACATTTTGCACTATCAGCAGATCATTGTTGCGCTGGCGGAAACAGATAGGTTGATGAAGGAGATTGATGGAATTAAGATTGAGTAGCAGTGGCGTAAAATCCCCCTTGCCGCCTTTCCGAATAAAGGACTGCCTGCACTGTCGTTCGAAGAAACTATAAGGGGGATTTACTGCGGGGATGGGAGACACTTCCGGAATCGGAGTAACTGCAAGGGGGATTTCAAAAGAAGAATAGACCACGCTGAAAATTGGAAACTTTACAATGGGGATTGACAACAGCAGCAACCAACTTTGTTAGCACTAGAAGAAATTAAAATTGTAGAAAACAGCTAAACAGCCTGCATGGTGAACCATTTTCATTTTATCATTGGCGATTATTTAGGTGCCGCAAAAGAGGTGCGTTGGAAAAATGATGTGCTAACCATATGTACGGAGCTGGTTGTAGTGGAAGCATACGCCGGTTGTAAAAATTACAGTGTGCCCTCTAACGACGAAAGGCTGCAAAGCGTATTCAATTATCTCTCTAAAAGCACGTGGAAGGAAAACTATGACCATCCCTATACCTGCGATGGGTATTATTGGCGCCTTGAGCTTATAGCTGAAGATGGCGTTTTGATATGCAATGGAACTAACAAAGCGCCGCGGGGCTTTAAAACCTTTTTGAAATTGCTTAATGCTATTACCAAAGCGTATGGATTGAATGTATGTTGATGAGAGTTAGCTACGGAAGCTGTGTTTTCTTTCCTTGTGCCAAACGCATGCTAAAAAATCGGGCTGACGCACGGCAACGAAATTGTCAGCGACAAGCAAAGTGCTTAAAGAATTCAAGCCCTTACCCATAGCAGGCATTTGCAAAATGAATTCTAAATTATATATTGTGATATACTAAAGGTATTTATGGAAATCGCTACCATCTCTAACGAGCTGCAGATAGAAACGGCCAATCTGCGAAAAGGACAACTTGTTTTTCGTGCTGTTAACAACCCGTTCCGCCTGCAAATTCTATCCCTGCTGCACAGCCATAAGAGAATGATGGTTACGGCTATTTATAAAACATTGTCATTGGAGCAGCCAAATGCTTCTGCTCACCTGTCTGTTTTAAGAAAAGCAGGTATTGTAAATGTCAAAAGAGAGGGCAAGTTTATTTATTACTCCATTAACTATGAGCGGCTCTATGAACTGCACACCATTGCAGCGCAGCTATTGAAAATGCCTGCTGATAGAACAGCTATGAGATAAGCGCTGTTCTTACGAACAGGGCTTTCAAACATCTGTTCATTGTAATATTTCTACACGTCTATCCATGCAAAAGAATGGTTGATGATAGCCGCCGGCCGATCGCCCTTCCAAATTTTTCATCTTCTTACATTGATGTTTCATTTAATGCTATATTTAGCGCTACAACACTAATCAATGAAACAAGACATAACCAAGGGTCTTCAAAAAAGAAAAAAACAAATTTTAGAAGACTGGCTCACCCAGCAACTCTCCGATGCCGGGTTTCGCGACGACCTGATGAGCAATGAAGAATTAAGGGAGCAAAGCAATGAGTTCCTCGACACTTTACTGAAAGCCATCAACGATAAGAACATTACCGATGTAGAATCTTCCGACTTCGAACCCGTGTATGAAATTCTTTCCGGCATTTCTATGTCAAGGGCAAGACAGGGCTTTTCGCCGAGAGAAACCGGTACGTATGTTTTCAGCCTGAAAGACGCCTTGCTCAAAAACCTGCAGGAAGAACTAAAAGACGATCCGAAGGCATTGGCAGAAGCCGTGTTGAAGATGAATAAGCTGATGGACAGCCTGGGCATCGTCACCTTCGAAACCTTTATCAAGGGCAGGGAAGAAGTGATACTGCGCCAGACAGATGAAATAACTGAGATCTCCACGCCGGTCATCCGGGTATGGGAAGGCATTGTGGCGCTGCCCATTATCGGTACGCTGGATAGTGCCCGTACACAAACTGTAATGGAAAACCTGCTGCAGGAAATTGTGGACAGCGGCAGCACCATTGCCATTTTAGATATATCAGGCGTTCCGGCGGTAGATTCGCTGGTAGCACAACATTTAATTAAAACCGTTGCCGCCACGCGGCTCATGGGCGCCGAGTGCATCATCAGCGGCATCAGGCCCGAGATAGCGCAAACCGTGGTGCACCTGGGTATCGACCTATCCAACATTGTTACAAAAGCCACCCTGGCCAGTGCTTTGAAGTATGCATTTGGTGTGCTGAGGCTGGAAGTAAAACGAATTCAAAAAGATAAAGCAGTTATATAGTCTATGGACCGGATTCCTATTTTAAGAATGGGACATTTTTTATTGGTTACCATTCAAATTGACCT
>JBQCHB010000221.1:0-12099 GCA_051955075.1 Flavisolibacter sp. | reverse complement strand
TTAAACACCTTTACCCTTCCAATGCTTGCCGGCGGCGACTACAGAGCTTTTGAAATTATAGGCGACTCTATGATGCCTACTGCCAGCGGATCAGTAATTGTGGGAGAGAGAGTGCAAAGCCTTGATGATGTGAAAACCAATCAAACTTATATAGTGGTTTCCAAAGCCGATGGAATTGTCTATAAGCGAATGATGAAGAACAACCGGCAAAAGAATAAGTTTACGCTGATCAGCGATAATCCTTCTTACCAACCTTACTCTATCAATGCCGAAGACATTGTGGAAGTATGGCAGGCCCAAATGATCATCTCTAAAGCCAATACCCAACAAAGATGGGATGTAGGACAGCTGGCCAACCTGGTAAATAATTTACAACAACAAGTAAGCTCTATTAAAAAAAGAATGAACTAAAAACGGCTGGAATTATTAGGGTATAGAAATTCTCTATTATATTTACGCTCAGCCAAAGAAAAACGCACATGCTGAGACTGCTGCTGCTATGGGGAACACTTTGTTCGTGTGTCTCTGTCTTTTGTCAATCTAAAACCCTAACTGCGATTAAAACAACGCAGGCGCCTCACATTGATGGCATGTTGAATGACGAAGCATGGAACCAAGCTCCTGTTGCTACAGGTTTTATTCAAAACTTCCCTACTTACGGATCAGCTGCTTCGGTTAAAACTGAGGTGAAAATATTGTATGATAATTCAGCTATTTACATTGGCGCCTATTTACACGATAATCCTTCGCTGATAAGAAAACAAATTACAGCCAGGGATGGCGAGCAGCAAAAGGATGTAGATTATTTTTCTGTTTTCCTTGACACGTATAATGACCAGCAAAATGGTTTTCAGTTTTTAGTAACGCCGGGCAATGTGCAAACCGATGCTAAGCTTACGCCTACGGCAAATTTTGGCTTTGGCGAGTTTGGTGATAAAACATGGGATGCTGTATGGCAAAGCCAGACCAGTATTGTTGCCGATGGATGGATCGTAGAAATGAAAATTCCTTATTTCACGCTGCGCTTTGCCAAAAAAGACGTACAAACCTGGGGCCTGCAATTTTTAAGGTTTACACGCCGCAATAACGAACGATCGTATTGGAATGCTGTTGATCCCAACGTAAGTGGATTTGTAAACCAATTCGGCAAATACACCGATCTGCAGGAAATTCGCCCACCGTTGCGTTTAAGCTTCTCTCCTTATGTTTCAGGCGGTGTACGTTTTAATCCGGATGGCAGCCGTATTCCAACGGAAGCATTACGCAGCGGCGGTATGGATGTGAAATATGGCATCAATGAAAGTTTTACGTTGGATGCTACGTTGATTCCCGATTTTGGACAGGTAGTTTCAGACGATGTAATTAATAACTTAACACCTTTCGAAACTAAGTTCCAGGAAAACCGTCCCTTTTTTACGGAAGGCATCGAATTGTTCAATAAAGCTGGCCTCTTTTATTCAAGAAGGGTAGGGGCTACGCCTACAGGTTACAACGCCATAGAGGATGAGGCTGAAAATGACCCCAACCTGCAGATCGTGAAAAATCCTTCGGTAACACAGTTATATAACGCCATTAAATTTTCGGGCAGAACTAAAAAGAAATTGGGTATTGGAATTTTCAACGCTGTTACTGCTCCTATGCATGCCGTGGTGAGAGATAAAAACACCGGAGAAGAAACACGATATGAAACAGAGCCATTGGCCAATTACAATATCGTTGTACTTGACCAGGCATTGAAAGGCCGGTCTTCTATAACCTTTACTAATACTAATGTACAAAGAGGTAGTGGTGGCAGGGATGCGAACGTTGCAGCTATTGATTTTAGCTTTTACGATAATACCAATCGATTTAATATAAAAGGTAAAGGCCGCTATAGTAAAATATTTGCACAAAGTTCTTACGATGGTTTCGATGCTGCTTTAAAATTGGGAAAGGTTAGTGGAAAGGTTCAATATTATACGCAGGCAGAAGTGATCTCAAGCAAGTACAATCCCAGAGATCTTGGTTATTTGGAAACACCTAACAGGGTTATTTATACAGGCGTTGCCAGCTATAACCAATACAAGCCCACAAAAAACTTTTTAAGTTATAACTATACCTTGATAGCACAATATCAAAGACTGTATGATCCGAATGTGTTTAATAATTTGCAGGTTACGGGTAGCGGCTTTTGGTATTTTAAAAATTTTTGGGATGCCACGCTAACGCTTGGTTACTTACCCGACCAGCATGATTATTACGTATTCGGTTCTCCTTTTACCTATTTTGCCCGCAGACCTGCTTATGGTTATGCATCACTTGAAGGCAGCACTGACAGCCGCAAAAGATTATTTTTTAACTATGAATTTTTAGCATCAACTTTTTTTAAAGCTGAAAACAAAAGTTATCATATCATCAGTTCTGGCTTACGGTATCGCTTCAGCAATAAGTTTAGCCTGGAAACTTCTTATCGCCACGAAGCTGAAACAAACTACATCGTATACGCAGGCAAAGAAACAAATGGCCAACCGATCATTGGCTACGTTAATCTAAAAGATGTTACCTCTACTGTATCGGGCATTTACAATTTTGCATCAAAGCTTAATTTGAATGTTCGCTTACGTCATAACTGGAGCAATGTGCCGTATAACAGCTTTGCCAGTGTTGACACTAAGGGAAATACTGCGCCAAGACCATTTATATCAGGCTATGACGAGAACGTGAACTATTTTAATGTGGATGCTTTTTTATCATGGGACTTCAAACTGGGCTGCAATCTTACGGTTGGATATAAAAACTGGATCGGAGATACATACGGAGTGAACGGTGTGAAATACAACCACTACATCAATAATTTTGAGAATACCTTCAATGTTTCTCACGGCAACGAATTAACCGTTAAGCTCATTTATTTTATTGACTATAACCAGTTCAGAAAATAGTGCTCATCTTTTTCGAGAAACAATTCCGGACATCGAATGTTATTCTGGACAAAGCATAATTACATTTTTACCAAATTGTTTTCTACAATTGCAAAAACGGTTTCATCTTGTTTAGGTTCTACAGAAACAGCACCAGTAAACTTGCTAAAAGCCGGTAGGATGCAATGGTGTTTTGCAAAATAAAAACAAGGTAGCCGCAGCGATTGTTTGCCTAAGCCATACAATACAATGCCTGGGTGCAAATGCCCGCAAAAAGTATAAAGGTTCTCGTGGTCATTACATCTGTCATGTGTAAATAAAAAAGGGCCGATGATTAATTCATTTTCAACCACAATAATATTTGTTTGCTTGTACCAGGTCTTGTGCAAGATATCATGGTTGCCTCTCACTAAAATAATTTCAAGAACAGCAAAATCGTTGCGCCATTTTTGAAACCAATCCAATTCTACATTGGCATGGCTGTGAAAAAAATCGCCAACCACAAGTAGTTTTTCGGGCTTGAAATAGTGTAATAAACTTACTAAGCGTTGCAGATCTTCTTTGTAAACACTTTGCGGAACAGCAATGCCCGATTTTCGAAAATGGCCGGTTTTTCCAAAGTGCAGGTCGGAAACGATGAGTGTTTTTTGTTTTTCCCAAAAAACAGATCGTTGTGCCGAAAGCCAAAGATTTTGTTCGCGAATTTTATGTAAAACAGGAGCTTGCACTGGTAATATTTTTGCAAATAGGTTAGATGATGAAAAGAGCACAAAAGTACAAGTATGTCCCGATAGCCATCGGGACAACAGAAGCTTAACAGATAGCTAAAGCTGGTAACAAAAAATTATCGTTCATTTAATTGTTTCTGCATTCTTTTTATCCGGTCTTCCAATTTTTCGGATGTCAAATTTTCACGCATGCTATCTACTTTAATGGGGAAGCAAAATGGTGTTAATCGTTGCGGATAAGTAATGATGATCTTTGAATGCTCAATGCGTTGCAACATATCTCTCAACCTTAGTTCTTCCATTTGCTGGTCAAACACTTCCTGGTAAGCCTGGCGTATAAGCACATTATTAGGATCGTATTCGTTAAACACATTGAACAACAAACCGGCAGATGCCTGTAAATGCCTCGCTTTTTTATGTTCGCCGGGATAACCCTGGAAAATCAATCCGCCAATAACGGCTATATCCCTGAATTTTCTTTTGGCCATTTCAGTAGCGTTTACACTGCGCTGAATATCTTCCATTAAATTATCAGAAGAAAACAATTCATACACATTGCTGTCATCAACAGGAATAGGCTGGTCGCTTAACAATTCAAAGCCATAATCATTCATGGCAATGGAAAAAGTGATAGGTGTGATTTTGCTGATGCGATAAGCCAAAATGGCCGCTACTGCTTCATGCACAAATCTTCCTTCAAAAGGATAAACAAACAAATGAAAGCCATCTTCGGTTTCAATTTGTTCAACCAGCAACTCTTTGGCTTTGGGAACATGCGAAAGCTTTTGCTGCAAATCAAATAATGGTTTGAGGGCTGTTATTTCAATGGGGATTTTGCCAGCTGTTGATTGCTTGTTGCTTACAGCAGATGCTTTATCAAGTTGTTCTCTCAACACTTTACCTAAACTTGCAGACAAAGGCAGCCGTCCGCCCATCCAACTGGGAACAATTGATTTTTTGGCATTCGATTTTTTAACAATCACCGTCATATCTTTGATCATCACCAACTCCAGTTGTCTTCCTGCCAGGGTAAAATTATCGCCGGGCTCCAATCTCGAGATAAACCATTCTTCGATAATGCCCACATAACCACCTGATAAAAATTTTACTTTCAGCATGGCATCACTTACTATAGTGCCAATGTGCAAACGATGACGCATGGCAATACGGCGGCTGTTGATTTTATATACGCCGTTTTCAACTTCTACTTTTTTATATTCATCGTATTGCTGCAAAGCATGGCCACCGGCAGTAATAAAATATAAAATTTGCTGCCATTCATCTTCAGTTAACTCACTGTAGCAATGCGTAGCTTTTACTTCTTTCCAAATTTCAACGGGCTTAAAACCATCCGATACAGCAAGGGTACACAGGTACTGTACCAACACGTCATAACACAAAAGCAAGGGCTCACGACTTTCAATAAATTGTTCGTCAATAGCGGATTTTAATGCCGCAGCTTCTATCAGTTCCAGTGAATGCGTGGGAAGAAAATAAATTTTGCTCACTGCATCAGGGCTATGACCGCTACGTCCGGCTCTTTGTAAAAAACGGGCAACACCTTTAGGAGAACCCACCTGTATCACGGTTTCTACAGGCCGGAAATCTACACCTAAGTCTAAACTTGCTGTGCATACAACAGCTTTTAATTTTCCTTCGTGCAAAGCTTCTTCGACCCATGTACGCAATTCCATTTCAATGCTGCCATGATGAAGGGCAATGGCGCCGGACAATTCAGGAGCAATGTTTAACAAAGTTTGATACCACATTTCACTCATGCCCCGTGTGTTGATGAAAATAAGCGTGGTTTTGCTTTCGTCTAAAATGGGCAGAACTTTTTGAGCAAGTTTTATTCCCAGGTGACCGGCCCAGGGATATTTTTCAATTTCATCCGGAAGAATAGATTGCACTTCTATTTTTTTATGAATGCGGGCACGAATAATGATTCCGGCCTTCTCCCGACCTCCTCCTCCGGTGGAGGAGGCCATCTTCGCACTAACCTCACTTTTCGGAAAGGTTGTGTTTTTATTTGCCTCTTCTTTAGGCTTGGGCTGTGCCTTGGGATGCCCTTCCACCGGAGGGGTTTGGGGAGGCTGTAATGAAGCCAATAAAACCTCCATTGCCTGGTCCAGGTTTCCAATGGTTGCAGAAATGCCCCAAATGGAACACTGCGTATTGAACATTGATCGTTGCACGTTCACTATTCTTGAAATAGCCAATTCTACCTGAACGCCACGCTTGCTGCCAATCAATTCGTGCCATTCATCAACAGCAATAATTTTAAGATTGTGGAAAATTTCCGCATAATGTTTTTGCGCCAATAGCAGGTGCAGGCTTTCGGGTGTAATGATCAATACCTCCGGCATTTGCCTTTTTTGTTTTTGTCGTTCCGCTAAAGAAGTATCACCATTACGAATGCCTACTTTCCATTGCATACCCAGTTCATTTATCACTTGTTCCATAGCACGGCCAATGTCTTTGGCAAGGGCACGAAGTGGTGTAACCCAAATCAGCTGCAAACCATTTTTTGATTTAGTTTGATAATCGTTTTTATGCTGGTTGATGAACTGAATTATGCTTCCTAAAAAAACAGAAAAAGTTTTACCACTGCCTGTAGGTGCATTTACCAAACCGCTTTTGTCGTTAATGATGTGTTGCCAGGTTTCTTCCTGGTAAGCAAATGGCTTATAACCTTTTGAAGAGAGCCACGCCGTGATTATTTCATATCCCTTTGTTTGATGCAGTTTCATTTTCCGTACAACTCCAACATCTTTTTTAAATCATCCAGTGTATTAATTTCTTCTGTCGTTTTATCTTTTCGCCACCTGCTGATACGTGGAAAACGCAGTGCCACACCACTTTTGTGGCGATTGCTCGCCGCAATACCTTCAAAAGCAATTTCAAAAACCAACTCTGGCTTTACAGTTCTTACAGGGCCAAATTTTTCAAGGGAATTTCTCTTTACAAATGCATCTACCTGGGCAAATTCTTTATCGGTTAAACCTGAATAGGCTTTTGTAAAAGCCACTAAACTATCACCATTTTTTACAGCAAATGTGTAATCGGTGTACAAATTGCTTCGGCGGCCTGCGCCTTTTTGTGCATAGATCATTACAGCATCAATGGTTAAAGGATCAATTTTCCACTTCCACCAATCACCTCTTTTTCTTCCTACCTGGTAGATGCTGTTTTTCCTTTTTAGCATAAATCCTTCAGCACCCAACTCTCTTGATGTTTCTCTCAATTTTGCTAATTCATCCCAATTATCGAAAACAACAATAGGAGAAATTAGTAGTGTGGGATGATTGGCCGTGCCAACAACTTCTTCCAGTTTAGCACGACGTTCTTCCAGGGTTTTATTGCGCCAGTCTTCGCCATTGTATTCTAAAAGATCATAGGCGAAAAACGCAATAGGCGCTTCCTGCAATTGTTTTTTTGTAACGTTCTTTCTTCCAATTCTGGTTTGTAATAAAGCAAACGGAAGCGGTTTTTTATCTATAGCCGGAATGATTTCGCCATCAATCACAATTCCATTGGGCAATACATTTTGCAATGAATGATACTCAGGAAATTTTTCTGTCATCAATTCTTCGCCCCGGCTCCATACAAATACTTCGTTGTTGCGTTTGATGATCTGCCCCCGAATGCCGTCCCATTTCCATTCCGCCTGCCAGTCCTTCGGATCACCTAAAACCTGTACGTCATCTTCAATGGCATAAGCTAAATAAAAAGGGTAGGGCTTCGATAGGTCGGCGGTAGCTACATGTTCGCTTAACAATTCATCAAAGGAAATTGAAGAAGGATCCCAATTGCCACTGATGCGATGGGCAATAACCGAAGGCTCTAACTGAACGGTTTTTGAAAGCGCATTTACCATTAATTTTTGAGACACGCCAATTCTAAACCCACCAGTAATCAGTTTGTTGAAAACAAATCGTTCCGCCTCATTCATCTCCATCCATGATGATGTGATAAATTGTTTACGAATTTCTTCACTTTTTTTTTCAATTGCTTTTAGCTGTTCAATATAGTAGTGCAAAGGCTTTGCCTCATTGTCTTTTATTGTAGTTGGTGGAAGCAATAAAGTGATTGTTTCTGCAAGGTCGCCAACAGTGTGATAACTTTCTTCAAACAACCAGAATGGAAGACCAACCATCTCTACACAATATGTTGCCAATTGTGTAGTGTTTACAGCCCGCTTGGGCCTGCGCCCGCTGAAGATGGCAATTACCCAAACTTTGTCCTTGTCATTAGCATGCAGAAAGTAATTAACCAAAGCATCGAGCTTGTCATTGGTTTTGGTGCTGCTGCCCAATTGCATTACTAATTCTGCAAGCTGCCGCATAATGATTTGAGTGTTTTATTTCAAATGTTGATTTTATTTTTTGTATGAGGCTGCAATGGCAACTGTAAAATCATACACGGCTTCCTTATCAATCAACTTATCAACCAGGCAACGCTATCAACTTTCTTCTTTCACACTTTCAGCATCTTCCACCTCGTCATCGCCATATTCTGTTTTTACTTCTCTTGCGTTAATGCCTTGTTCATTCAAATACCTTGTAAATACCGACTGGAAACCATGTGTAGCAAAAATGCATTCGGCTTCAGTAGCTTTGCATGCGGCAAGCAATCCGTTCCAGTCGGCGTGATCGCTTAATGTGAAACCTGCATCTGCATTTTTTCTTCGCACATTGCCACGCACCTGCATCCATCCGCTGCAAATGCCAATTTCATACGGTGCAAATCTTTTCAGCCATGGCGAGCCTTCAGCACTGGATGGTGCAATTACCACAGCGCCTTTCAAATCTTCTTTGCGTGTATCAAAATTTACTTTTTCCACGTTCGGCAATTTCCATCCTGCATTTACCAAAGCCATGTGAATGTTATACACTGCGCCATGTACAAAAATTTTATCTGTTATTGCTGCAATGGGAAGAAGCAAACGTTGTGCCTTTCCTAAACTATAGGCAATGAGCACAGAAGTTTTACCTGCTGCTTGATTTTTGTTGATCCAGCTTTGTATGTTATTGTAAATTTCCTGTTGCGGCTTCCAATTATAAATGGGTAGCCCGAATGTTGATTCGGTAATAAAGTTGTGGCATTTTACGGGTTCAAATTGACCGCTTAAGCCATCGTTTTCTAATTTATAATCGCCGCTTATCACCCAAATTTCTCCATTGTGCTCAACGCGGATTTGCGACGAGCCAATAATATGACCGGCGGGAAATAAGGTTAGCCGCACACCATTAAAATAAATAGGCTCATTCCAGCCAATGCTTTGATAAAAATTGTTGCCAAGGCGTTGTTGCAGTAAAGGCTTTGTATCGTTTTGACATAAATAAAATTTACTTCCCCAGCGGGCATGATCGCTATGCGCATGTGTGATGACGGCTCTCTCCACCGGCTTCCAGGGATCTATATAAAAATTACCGGCAGGGCAGTAAAGACCTTTATCCGAAAATTCAATTAAGGGCATGGTATAAAGATAGCAAGGTAACAAGGCACAAAAGACAAAGATTAAAGTTCTTACGAGGACTTGTTTGTTCCTTGCGAGCTATGCCTTTAATCTTATTGAATGATATTCTTTACACCACCAAACACTTTAATAAAATACAGGTGCTTGTTTTCAAAATAATCAAGCGTCATGGATGATTTGTCTTTAAACACAGGTTGAATATCAAATTGCGTAAACACGGTATTGCCCTTGCGGGTAAGATTAGAAGCAACATCATTCTTAGTGTCTAAAAGCAGCAGGGCAAAACGCAGCATGCTTTCGTAGCCCCGAAAAAATATATCTCCGGGTCTTGCACTGTAAGCAGTTGAAAAGTCTTCAGCCAATTTGGTTTCTAAAGCAGAAGAACGGTTGTAATAGAAAGGCGTAGTATAAATAATTTCCAGGTTGCTGAATTTGTTGAAATTGATATTGTCCCACGTAGGCATACCAATCAGTCTTACTGGATAAGTATTGTTGATAGCAGCTAAATTTTTGGTTAGCCTTTGTGCAAATGTTTCATCCAGGCTTCCGGCAATGCAAATATTTTTTTTGGTACTGTCTAAATGGGCAGCCAATAACTGTGGTGTAAAATTGCTGCCAATGTTTACATATTTTATATTCAGCGGAGCCGATGTTGTACTCTTTGCAAAATCTGTAAATTCCAACAGTAGCTGGTCTACCTGTGAACCAGGTTATCTAAATACAACAATATAATCGCCGCTATGATATTTTTGAACGAAGTGATAAATGCCTTCTACATGCGTTTGAAGCGTGGAGTTTATGACAACAAAATAAGGGTTGTTGGAAATACCTGCATCGTTGGGCAAGGTGATGGAGATGAAAGGAATTTTTCTTTGCAGCGCCGCCTCTGCTAAAGTTTTTGTTTCAGAAGCGTTGGAAGAAGCAATGATCATTTCCATGCTCTTAAATTCGGGCTTTGCTAATTGTTGCGAAAGCGATTGTTTGCCTCTTGAATCATATACAAAAACTTCCAGCGGCGCACCTCTTCTTTGCAAAGAATCTAAAGCCATTTGCACGCCCTGGTAAAACTCCAGGCCTGGCGTAACATATTTAGGAAAGTTATTTTTATCAAAACGAAAATTTCCTGCTGCATCAAAAACAGAGTCTAAATAAAGCGGAGCAAAAACAGCAATCCGATGACGCTGCACCTGTGCTGCAGTTGACAAAGAAATGGCAAGTATTAAAACTGATGCAACAAAAAATTTTTTTATCATCATAATCTTTTAAATCTATAGATCAGGTCCGGCTTATTCCCATTCAATTGTTGCAGGCGGCTTGCTGCTGATGTCGTACACCACACGGTTAATACCTCTCACCGAGTTAATGATTTCATTCGACACATTAGCTAAAAAATCATAAGGCAAATGCGCCCAGTCGGCAGTCATACCGTCTACACTTGTTACAGCTCTTAAAGCCACTGTAAATTCATACGTTCTTTCATCGCCCATTACACCTACACTGCGAACCGGCAGTAAGATGGCGCCTGCCTGCCAAACCGTTGCATACAAATGATGTTGCTTTAGCGCTTTAACATAAATATCATCTGCTTTTTGCAAAAGATGCACTTTCTCTTCTGTTACTTCTCCTAAAATGCGGATGGCTAAACCCGGCCCTGGAAAAGGATGCCGGCTGATCATGTCATCGGGAATACCCAATTCAGTGCCAACTTTTCTTACTTCGTCTTTAAACAAATAACGAAGCGGTTCTACTAACCCTAAATGCATTTTTTTAGGTAAGCCACCAACATTGTGATGCGATTTAATAGTAACCGAAGGTCCGTGTACCGAAACACTTTCAATCACATCAGGATAAATTGTTCCCTGGCCTAACAAGGAAACGCCTTTAATTTTTTTAGCTTCTTCCTGGAAGATTTCAATGAAAGTTTTGCCAATGGCTTTTCTTTTTTTCTCGGGATCAGTTTTGCCTTTTAATTTTTTGTAAAATCTTTCTTTTGCATCAATGCCTTTTACATTAAGGCCTAGTTTTTTATAGATTTTTAAAACGTTTTCAAATTCATCTTTGCGCAACACGCCGTTATCAACGAAAATGCCATGAAGCTTATCGCCAATAGCACGACTGATCAAGGTAGCGGCCACTGTTGAATCTACACCGCCGCTAATGGCCATCACCACTTTGCGATCGCCAATTTGTTTTTTTAATGCAGCAATGGTGTCGGTAATAAAATGCGCCGGCGTCCAATCTTGCTTGCAACCGCAGATGTTCACTAAAAAGTTTTGCAGAATTTTTTTCCCTTCAATGGAATGGTACACTTCGGGGTGAAATTGCAAGCCGTACAAAGGATGCTGCAGGCCATTGTCTTTATATTTAAAAGCCGCAACGGGAATACTGTCGGTTGTTGCCAGCAACTCAAATTCTGACGGCAGTTTTAAAATAGAATCACCATGACTCATCCAAACCTGCGAAGTAGGAATGAGGCTCTTTAATAAGTTATCTTCTTTCTCTAAATGCAGAACCGCACGGCCATATTCCCGCTTGTTGCTTTTTTCCACCTTGCCGCCATACTGTTTGGCTGTTAGCTGAGCTCCGTAGCAAATGCCAAGTACAGGCATTTTCTTTACAAGCGAAGCAATATTAACTTCAGGGGCTTTATCATCGTTTACTGAAAATGGTGAACCCGATAAAATAATGCCTTTCAATTTGGCGTCGTACTCAATGGGTTTGTTGAAGGGAATTATTTCGCAGTAAACATTAGCTTCTCTAACCGCACGGGCAATTAACTGTGTGTATTGAGAGCCGAAATCGAGAATTAAGATCTTTTCTGTCATGGGTTGCAAAAATAACGAACATCGGGTGAATAGGTGAGGCAAAGCTTCGAGCTGCGAGTTATAAGCTTCGTGACTGAAACAGTGACAGCATTATGCCCCGCACTTGAGGCTAAAAGTTCGAACCTATATAGTGAATGATTTTTGAGTGCACTCCGGATAAATGCAAA
>JBQCHB010000220.1:0-6100 GCA_051955075.1 Flavisolibacter sp. | reverse complement strand
AAACCACGATGTAAAAGTTTCTTTTTTTGCGGGGACCCGTAGGAGGGTAATTCTTTACGGATACATCCTTTGCAAATTCAATAGCTTAGTATTGCCTACGGGTTCCCGCTGAAAGCGTTTTATAATTAGCTTGCGTGTTGGCGGGAAACGCGTCGGGGAAGAAATCGAGGAACTCGAAGACCGGCTAAAATTTCAATTCTCAACTGCTGACACCTCTCTTCTGTTCACAAAAAAAGACAAACTGCTAACCACAAGGTATAACGACGTTAGTTATTATATATCCATTTTGGATTCAAAAAAGGAACTCAAAGACTGGTTGCAAATGGCTAAAGACTTTAAATTGTCTGCCGACACTACAAACTTGACGGAGAAAACCATTACAGACAGATATGATAAATTAAGAGTTACAAAGCCAGGGCTATATTCAGAAACAGAATATTCAATTGCTTGTACAATTTTTAATGCAATCAACCAGTTTAGAAATTTAGATATTATATCTTTTCAATGAGTCTCAGAATTAATCAGCAGCCAGCAAAAGGTTTTTCTCTCCTGACATGTTTCCCGTCTAATACTACTACAACTTAAAAATATATTTCCCGGTAACCCGCAGTCTTACATCCAATCTCAGACCTCAGTCCTCCGACATCCGACATCTGTCATCTCCCCTCCCATGGCTCAGCTTTTGCAACCATGCCGTCAAAACATTTTTATGGGATTTGATCAATACCACGAACCGCCGGAAGAACTATCGGCAGAAACAAGAACCATTGCCCGCATGCTGGTTTCATTAACCGAAGAAGCAGAAGCCATTAACTGGTACGAACAACGTATTTCTGTAGAAAAAGACCCCGAAGCAAAAGCCATTATGGAAAATGCACAGCAGGAAGAGTTTAAGCATTTTGGTATGGACCTTGAATTTTTACTGCGCAAAAAAGAAAAATGGTGTACTACCTTAAAAGAAATTCTATTTAAAAGCGGCGATATTGTAAAGCTGGGCGAAAAGGGCGAAGAAAAAGCGGATTGAGAAAGTAAGTGGTTAATGGGGAGTGGTTAATGGTTAGTGGTGAGTGGAAAATGGTAAGAGGGAGATCAGGCAACCCACTCGCCACTCTCCATTCACCACTCACCTATTCACCACTCACTATTCACCATTCACTACTTGCCACTCCCCCTGCAATTAGCTTTCTTTAGCAATTTATTATTAGCTTACTGTGCAGCATTTTAGATATTTGTAAGCTCATGTAAGCCGAACACTGTTTATGAAGCTAATTTTCATTACTGTATTTTTTACAATCATTGCACATGCCGCTGTAGCGCAAACCTGCAATGCACCGGGACAAACGCCTTCTACTGCTTTTCCTGTTTGTGGTACCAGCGTTTTTCAGCAAACTACGGTGCCTATATGCAGCTCTCATAATTTAGTGGTGCCCGGCTGCAGTGGTGATGGCGCAGCTTACCAGGATAAAAACCCTTATTGGTATAAGTTCACTTGTTATCAAACAGGAACTTTAGGTTTTCTTGTTTCTCCCAAAAACGCCGGCGATGATTACGACTGGCAGTTGTATGATATCACTGGCCGTAATCCCGATGAGGTTTTTACAAACGCATCACTGATCGTTACCGGTAACTGGGCAGGAACGTTTGGCAACACGGGTGCGTCCGCTTCAGGCGTCAGTTTTATACAATGTGCGTCTGACCCCGCCGCCAATAAAAATTCTTTTGCCCAAATGCCTAATATTATTGCCGGACATACGTATCTTTTAATGGTCAGCCACTATACCGACTCACAAAGCGGTTACGACCTTTCCTTCAAAGGAGGCAACGCCATCATTACCGATCCTACCCTGCCGGGATTAAAAACTGCTGAAGCCAGTTGCGGCGGCAATATCGTCAGGATCAAATTGAGCAAAAAGATAAAATGCAATACGCTTGCTGCCGATGGTTCCGATTTTTCTATTACTCCCGGCACTCCGGGTATTACTGCTGTGAATGGCATTGGCTGCGCAGGAGGTTTTGATACCGATTCCATTGAACTGACATTGAATACCTTTTTAGCTCCCGGCACTTATTCTTTAAATGTAAAGCAAGGCACCGATGGCAATACGCTCCTTGATTATTGTGACAATGCCATTTCTACAACCGATAAAGTTGATTTCACTGTTTATCCTTTAGTGCCCACACCAATGGATAGTCTTGTACCTGTTGCCTGTGCGCCGCAGTCGTTGCGACTGGTATTTAAAAAACCCATGCTTTGTTCCAGTCTTGGTGGCAACGAGTTTACTGTCACCGGCCCCAATGCCTTGAATATTCCAGTTGCTGCACTTGTTTGTGCTGGTGCGGCCAATGCTTCAAAAGAAATTATAGTTACTTTATCGCAGCCTTTATACCAGGGTGGAACATTTACCATAACCCTAAAAACAGGAAGCGACGGCAATACCATTTTGGACGAATGCGGCCAGGAAACACCGGCTGGCTCATCGTTGACGTTTAGCCTAAAAGATACGGTGAATGCTGATTTTACATTCGACAAGAAATACGGCTGCTCAATAGATACGGTCAACTTTTTTCATCCTGGCAGTAATGGTGTCAATAGCTGGCAATGGAACCTGGATGATAATATAACAAGCACACAGCAAAATCCGCAAGGGCTGTATTCGGTTTTTAATCAAAAAAACATTAGCCTGGTGGTGAGCAATGGATTTTGTACCGACTCAACTGCACAAACTGTTTTGCTTGATAATTTTTTGAAAGCAGATTTTTCTGTTTACGAAGATAATTGTCCTAATGAGCCTGTAAGTTTTACAGGTGCGGCACAAGGGCATATTGTTCAGCATAGCTGGTCGTTTGGTGATGGTGGTACTGATAATGCAGAATCGCCAACACATATTTATGCCGCACCCTACAACACAACTTCCTTTGTTGTAAAATATACAGTTACTGATAGCATAGGCTGCACAAGTGCTGCGCAAAAAACAATTAAGGTTTATAGCAGTTGCTATTTGGCAGTGCCCAACGCTTTCACGCCTAACAACGATGGCAAGAACGATTTGCTGCGGGTGTTAAATGCTATAAAAGCAGAGAAACTCGAGTTTAAAATTTATAACCGCTGGGGCCAGTTGGTTTTTAAAACTAATAATTGGAAGCAAGGCTGGAACGGAACCATTAATGGTGTTGCGCAAGGAAGTGGCGTGTACGTTTGGTTTTTGAAATTCACAAACAGGGATACAAAAGAGGTGAGAACGATGAAAGGCACAGCCACTTTGATAAGGTAGAGATTAAGACTAAGATTAAGATTAAGATTTAGATTTAGATTAAGATTTAGGTTAAGGTTAAGGTTAAGGTAGTTTACTCTCAACCTTAGTCTTAATCTCAACCTTCTGGCTTTGGCAATCTCTTTGCATGTATAAGCAAAACACAGGTTATGAAGCGAGTGATCTTATCAGTGCTGATTGTTTTTGGAATAACAGCAACGGCCGCTGCGCAAACAACGCAGAAAAAATCGTCCAAAACAAAAACAACCATAAGCAGTCAAACCTCTCACCAGGCAAAAGCAAAAACAGACACGACAGCGAACGTCGCAAAAACAAGTGCTTCAAAAATCAGCAAGCCTAAATTGAATAACCGTAAGATTTACCACTGGAGCAACGGCCAACGCTCCACGCCTACCGGCGAAGCTGCCACAAGCAGCAATGGCAACAGCTATGCAGCCATTAAAAAAGATACGGCGAAAGTGGTGAAGAAAGGAAAGCAATAAGTTTTTGTTTGAGGTTTGAGGTTGTAGTACTTCGGGAACTTTACATGGCTTGCTATGTAAGTGAAACGGTTTTTTATCAGTTCAAGAATTTACCTCAGATAAAAACAAAAACTTAAAAACTTCAAACATCAAATCTCAAACTCTAAACTTCCTTATCTTCGCCCGCTCAAATAGTTCTTAAACGATGATCAGCAGAAGGAATATAAGGGTGAAGGTGATGCAGACGATTTATACATTGAGCACCCTTGAAGCATCGAAGCCAGGCGAACCCGTAAAATTATTGCAACGCCATTTCGACGAGTCAAAAGAGTTGTTTCTCTACCTCACTTATTTTTTAACAGAAATTGCAGGCTACGCAGAAACAGATGCCTACGTCCGCTCCGGCAAACACCTTCCTTCCAAAGAAGACCTGAATGTTAATACCAAAATTGCAGGCAACGAACTGCTGTGGCGTATTCGTGAAGACCTTTCTTACCAGCATGAAGTGGCAAAAGCAAAACCAGAACAGCGCATTGATAAAGAACTGGTAAAAAAGGTCTACACGCAACTGGTGGAAACGCCTGAATACAAACAATACATCAGCACTAACGAACGCAACACCAAAGACGAAAAAGATATTCTCGAGTTTATTGTAGATACGTTTTTACTTCCCAACGAAACTTTCATCTCGCATATAGAAGAAAATTTTATGAATTGGGATGATGATGCCGATATGGTGATACAATTGCTGCAAGGGCTTTTGCTAAAACCCGGTGTTATCAATTTTGCCGAAGTGATGAGTGCGGATAAATGGAGCTTTGCCAAAAGCCTTATTACCACTGTACTGGAAAAACAGGAACATTTGGAAAGCTACATCATTCCAAAATTAAAAAACTGGGATGCCGAACGTATTGCGGCGCTGGACATGATCATTATGAAAATGGGCGTAGCTGAATTTTTATATTTCGAAACCATTCCGCCAAAGGTTACTATTAACGAATACATTGACATTGCCAAAGAATACAGCACACAGCAAAGCGGCCAGTTTGTAAATGGCATTTTAGACAATATTCATAAAGAACTGGTGCAGCAAAATAAATTGCACAAAACAGATTTTAAAAAGGCCAGAACGTAGTAAGGTGTAAGGCATAAGGTGTAAGATATTTTATTGCAAGATGCTTTTTATATATAAGTTGATTAAACGTTAGACGTTTCAACCCTTCAGCCTTTTACCTTATACCCCACGCCTTAAATCTTATACCTTACATTTGCATCTGCAAAAAAAGAAAAGATGAAATACCTCGCAGTTTTATTATTCAGTTCAATGTTGTGGGCTTGCAACAGCTCGGACAGGCAGGCTACTTCGGAAACCAACCGCGATTCTTTAAACCATGCGGCTTTAAGCGATTCGGTTAATTACACCAATATTCAATGGGTTGATTCAACCTTCCAGGATTTGGGCAAGGTTACCGAAGGACAGGTGGTAGACATTACATGGCGCTTAAAAAACACCGGCAATAAACCTTTGGTAATTGCTGATGTTCGCCCCGGTTGCGGTTGCACTGTTGCCGACAAACCTACAGAACCCATTGCACCCGGTGGCGAAGGTTTCATCAAGGCAAAGTTTGACAGCAAGAACCAATCCGTAGGCGACCACAGGAAAAATATTACAGTTACAGCAAACACAAAAGAAAATACTTACCTGCTTTCATTTAATGTAAATGTAACAGCAGCAAAATAGTTTTAATCATTCAATCAATTATTATGTTTTTATTACAAGCGCCGGCTGGCGGTGGATCGTTTCAGTTTATTTTTCTGGGATTAATGATCCTGGTGTTCTGGTTGTTTTTTATTCGTCCGCAAGCGAAAAAAGCAAAGAACCAAAAGAGTTTTATTGACAACCTTCAAAAAGGCGATAAAATAGTAACGATTGCAGGCATACACGGCACCATCAACAAAGTGAATGAGGATGGAACCATTAGTTTGGAAATTAACCCCGGAAGCTATTTGAAAATTGAAAAGAGTGCTATTTCTATGGAATGGACCAATCAATTGAATAAGCCGGCTGCTGCACCTGCAGAGAAAAAATAGAGCTACGTTAGAACTAAGATTTTTAAGATTAAATAAAATTGACTTGAAGCTGCCGTAAATGGCAGCTTTTTTTAGAATCAGACTAGATTGTTATTATTAATTATTCTTTGCACTCTGTAGGTTTTGCAATTCCGCTGAGAGCTATCAGTATGGATGCGAGTTACGAGACCTTAATACTGTTATCGTTTTCAGTCTCGAAACTCATAGCTAACAGCTCGAATCCGGTTCCTATTTTGAAACGTAACTCTTCACATCTTCCTTTGTAATGCTTTTGCC
>JBQCHB010000219.1:0-4751 GCA_051955075.1 Flavisolibacter sp. | reverse complement strand
TGCTCATGTCCCGCCACATGAACAGCATCGGGGTTTTTTTTCAGTGCCTTTTATATTACATCAATAATATTGCGGTACAAAGGATGCCGTACGTCCTGCAAGCTACCGAAAACGCCTCTTGCTATAGGGTAAATAGAACCGATAATGGGAAGTGGTATCCATAAGTTTGGATAAGCTGCTGTAAGCGGGAACAAATGTTCTTTCCATCCGTAATCTCCGCCATGAATACCATAAGTGTAAAGGGGGTGGTGCATAGCTACAATCAGAAGCTGGTTAGGGTGCATGGCCACAGTTTCCTCTAATTCTGTAGCAAACTCTTCTATGGTTTTGGCATCGCAATTGGAGCCGGGGCCCGGCTTTTCGTGCACAAACAAAAACCATTGGCTGTCTACAAAAACGGTTACTACTTTTTTACTTAGCTCTACCGCTACAGGCCCCGGACAGCCACCAGTTGGCCAGGCTTGTATGTTTTTTTGTTCCAGCCCATTAATGTAGTTTTCCTGGTTAGTAGCCTGTTCCCATCCGCCCAGTTTTCCATTCTTCCAGTCGTGGTTACCCAATACAAAAAAGGCTCTCGCTTTTTTCCCTTTAACCAAATCTATTTGCGCATCTAAAATTTTTTTTGAATCCAGATAATTGGGTTCGCCTTCCATAGGCAGCCCAAGAGGGTAAACGTTATCGCCTAAAAAAAGAACGGTGTTTAAAGTATCGTTCATGTCGGCATGCTTACTGATCCATTCTACTACAGGCTGCTTGCCACCCAAAAGTTCACCGGCATCCCCCACCAGAAAAATGCGCTGGTTAATGCTATCAACCTGGGCTGTGGCCAATGCGTAAAATAATAAGGTAAATGATAGAATGAGAGTTCTTTTCATGACAGCCTATTTGTTTTTCTTGCTTTGGTGATTAGGGAAGAATAGCAGCGTAGCCTTCCCAAATTTTCCTTCGTTTGAAATGTACATATCGCCATTAGGTGCAAAAGCAATGCCTTCGGCCTGCGGAAACTTATCCGGGTTAAGTTTGTAAGCTTCGATGGCTTTGCCCCGCGTATCGGTAACAACCAATAAGTTACCTGCAGATGATAAGATGAATAATCGCTTATTGATAGGGTTTATAGCGGCTGCCGAAGGGTCAAACTTAATATCCTTATCTTTTAAAATGGCTTCTACTTCCGCTTTGCTGATGGTAAAAAAAGCTGTTGAATCAAACTTTTTTGTTGCCAGGTCAAAACGGAAAGCGGTACGCAGGTGTTTCCCTTTTTCAAAGACGCAGGTCTTACAGATCATAACCAGGCCCTGCGCTGAAGGATCATAATAAAGTGTTTCAAAATCGTTTTTGCCTTGTAAGTCAATTTCGTATCGTGCAGTACCAGCGGTATCCTGGGCGCCATTTGGCACAGCTATAATTTTACCCGAGCTTGATAACAGATAAAAGGTATTGTCCACTTTTACTACATCTTCCAGGTCGCTATTGGAGGGAACTACTTTGCCGGTAAGGTCTTTTAGCTTTAGTTTTTTTAATTCTATACCAAACACTTTTTCCTTGCTATCCGATATGGCTGACAAGGAAGAGTCTTCCTCATTAAAGTCCAAACCTGAAATTTCGTTGAGAACTTTTCCCAATTCCATTTTTTTGGGTTTGTTTAAGTCATAGCCTGCCGGAGAGTCTGTGCCACGCTGTTTACAGCTTGCCTGTAACGTTACAGCATATACGAGGATAGTAAGAAACCATACCGGGCATTTAGTTTGAAATAGCTTTTTCATCATTTAATACCTTTAATACAAACAATGCACCAACCCATGACCGAAACACATGCACAAATATTGACGGCAACCCGCAATTATGTCACTGACCTATTTACAAATAGCTTAAACCCGCAATTTGTTTTTCATAACCTTGATCATACCGAGGATGTGGCAGATGCCTGCAGCAGAATGGCAGATCATTACCAGTTAAGTGATGATGACAGGTTTGTACTTTCACTGGCAGCGTGGTTTCACGATACAGGTTATACATCTGGTCATGCCGAAGGACATGAAGATGTAAGTGTTCAATTAGCCAATGATTTTCTGCAACAACACCAGGTAGACGATAATATTATTCAACGGGTAACATCAGCCATACAGGCTACCCGCATGCCGCAGTCGCCATTGAGCCAGGTAGAAAAAATTTTATGCGACGCAGACCTTATGCATCTGGCCACAGAAGATTTTAAAGCAAGAAATCAACTGCTGAAGCAGGAGCGGGAAAACCTTTTGGGAACAAAAATATCGAAGAAAGAATGGCGTAAAGGAAATGTGCAATTTTTAGAGAACCATAAATATTTTACTGATTATGCACAACAATATTTAGAAAGCAAAAAGACAGAGAACCTTAATGAAATAAGAAAAAAGAAAGACCGTAAAGAAGTGGAGAAGGAGGAAGAGGAGGATGCATTCCCTTATGTGTATGAAACAGAAACAGCTTCGAAAGACAAGCGGGATGTAAAAAATGCAGAGAGAGGCGTGCAAACCATGTTCCGCACTACATCACGCAATCATTTGGAGTTAAGCTCCATGGCCGATAGCAAAGCGCATATTTTAATTTCTGTTAGTTCAATCATCTTATCGGTTACTTTATCTTTTTTATTATCGCGGCTGGCTTTTTATCCTCAATACATTGTTCCAACTATTGTGTTGGTTTTGGCTTGCCTGGGCGCAGCCACCTTTGCTATTTTATCTACGCGGCCATCAGTGTCGAAAGGCAGGTTTACAGAAGAAGATATCCGCAACAAGAAAACCAACCTCCTTTTCTTTGGTAATTTTTACCGCATGCAATTAGAAGACTACCAATGGGGCATGAACCAAATGATAAAAGACAAAGAATATTTGTACAATACCATGATGATGGATATTTATTATTTAGGCGTGGTACTGGCAAAAAAGTATAAGCTGTTGCGCATAGCCTACACCATTTTTATGTGGGGGTTGATTGTGGCTGTTATTGTCTTTGCAATTGTGGCTGTCAGCACCGAATCGGCACTTTCGGGTACGTCGGCCAATACGCCGGTTATTGATTATTAAACCTCACCCCCGGCCCTCTCGATCGATGGAGAGAGGAATTGCCATCGCACAATCCTTGCTTATGGACACTCATTACAAGAAACGAAAAGCTCTCAACGTTAAAGTTTGTTGAGAGCTATAGTCATAATCAAATAAATCTTTACTGCGTTGGCTTTCTGCCGCTACAACTTGTTGGAGAGGGTTGGGGCGAGGTCCTTTATCGCCTCTACCAATTCTGTTTTTGTAATAGGCACACCCATTATTTTATTATAGCCTTTGGCATCTACCAAATATTTATCGCGGATGATCTTTATTAACTGCCCGTTGTTGATCTCGGGAATTAAAACGGTTTCATACTTCGATAATATTTCACCCAGGTTTTTAGGAAAAGGACGTAAGTAACGTAAATGTGCATGCGCAACACTATAGCCTTCACTTAATAATTCTTCAACAGCTGTTTTGATTACACCATAAGTTGATCCCCATCCCAGCACTAATATGTCTCCTTTTTCAGGGCCGTTATCAATTCTTTGTTCGGGGATGTTGAAAGCGATTTTATCAATCTTTTCCTGCCGGATCTTTACCATTAATTGGTGGTTCTCCGGATCGTAACTAACATTACCCGTAATGTTTTCTTTTTCCAATCCACCGATGCGGTGCTCTAACCCCGGTGTGCCAGGCACAGCCCATGGCCGCACCAGGTTTTCATCACGCTGGTAGGGCTGGAATTTTGTTTCGCCGTGACCTAACTCAGTTTTAAAACTTACATGTATGGGTCTCAAATCTTTGGTGGAAGGAAATTTCCAGGGTTCGGCGCCATTGGCAATATAGCCATCACTCAAAAAGATTACAGGTGTCATGTGTTCAACTGCTATGCGAACGGCTTCATATACTGCATCGAAACAATCACTGGGCGTAGAAGCTGCAATGACAGGCATGGGCGATTCGCCATTTCTTCCATAATAGGCCTGGAGCAAATCACTTTGTTCGGTTTTTGTAGGCAGACCCGTGGAAGGCCCGCCACGTTGTACATCTACAATTAACAAAGGAATTTCAAGCATCATGGCGAGTCCCATTGCTTCTGATTTTAAAGCCATGCCGGGCCCGGAAGTGGAAGTGACGCCTAAATGCCCGCCATAACTGGCGCCAATGGCCGACGTAACACCGGCAATTTCATCTTCGGCCTGGAAAGTTTTGATACCAAAATTTTTGTACTTGCTTAATTCGTGCAAAATATCAGACGCAGGTGTAATAGGATAAGTGCCCAAAAAAATGGTAAGTCCGCTTTTTACCGAAGCGGCTATCAGCCCGTAAGCCAACGCCTGGTTGCCCATGATGCTGCGGTAGGTACCGGCTGCAATTTTTGCCTTTTCTACTTTGTATTGGGTAGTGAATGTTTCTGTTGTATCACCATAATGATAACCTGCTCTTAAAGCTTTCAAATTGCTTTCTAAGATTTCCGGTTTTTTAGAGAATTTCTCTTCCAGAAATTTTTCCGTGTTCTGCATATCCCTGCCATACATCCAATACAAAAAGCCCAGTACAAACATATTTTTTGCCCGGTCTTTTTCTTTGGTGCCCATCTGGTAATCCTTCAATGCTTCACGGGTCATTTTGGTGATGTCCATTTCTATCACGTCATAGCCCTGCAGTGTATCGTCTTTAATGGGGTTAACACCATCGGGATAATTGGCCAGCCTTAAATTTTTA
>JBQCHB010000218.1:0-12499 GCA_051955075.1 Flavisolibacter sp. | reverse complement strand
GGCTTTTCTTCATGCAGGTGAAACAAGGCGCCATCAATTGAAAGTTCTGCCACATGATAGCTGCCATCGTCATTCAGAAAGCGCCTTAATTCTACAGCTCCAAAAGCTTTTTGATAGAATTCAATATTGGTAACTCCGGCTTTAATAAAAAGTTGGGGAGCGAAGCATGTTTTGTTAACGGTAGTCATTACTCAATGTAAGAATAAATTTCAGGGCAGGTACATGCTACGCAGGTAAAGCATCTGAATTTAGATCGGAACGGATGAAAAAACAACTTACGCTGTGCGAACAACAAACAATTTCCTGGTGAGAACAATGCCGACGAACATCAACGCATAAGATGCAGCCAGAATCCATGTGGTAACCGATTTGTTTACCGTTTGCGTGGTAGCCGCCGCGTTGATCATTTCAAAGGCAATGTTGGCGCCCCAATGAATGCCCAGTGTAAGCCAAAGCGATTTTGTAAAGGAAAGTGCCCAGGCCAAAGCCAGGCCTAATATAAAAAGATACGAAAGAATAGACATGCCTTCTGTTAGGCGCCATATATGGTTTAGCACATAAAACGCTGCCGAAAGCAAAATGAATGTTGAGGGTTTTAAAATTTTCTTCAGGTTCCCATACAAATATCCACGGGTGAGTATGTCTTCTGCGATGGACGGAAAGAAAGTCATTAATAGCGTTAAAGGCAACAGCTTTACCACCTTCGGTAAAGATTGAAGTGAGATCAATTTTTCATAACCGTTTTTTATGGCCAACCATTCTGAAAGCAGGAAAAAAGCAACGCCGGTCAACAAGCCTGGTAATAAATTCCTGATCCATCCTTTGTGAAGCGATAAACCATAGCCGTCCAAGCCTGTCCATCCCTGTTTACGGGCTATTAGAAAAGCCACGATTAAGAAACCGATCTTAAAAATTGCGGCTATCCACAATGAAGAAAAGAATTCCGGAAAATGGTAAATAACGAACAGTATCAACAAGCCAGTGAAAAAGGAAACCCATTTTGGTTGCATGCTCAAAAATTAAGAAAGAGATTTTGCAAAGAAATGCCATTCGGAAGAAAGAAATGTTTTGGAAAATTTGGTGCGTGAAATAAAAAAATAAAAATTTTTTATCATCTTGCTATTAAGCTAATTTGCTCTCCCTTTAACCCGTTTCTTGGTAATGCCCCAATTTGAAAATCTTCAGGAAAAGTCACTCGCGGTTTTTAATTCCCTGCCGGGACTTTTTATTTTACTCCTGCCCGATGCACCCCGTTTTACCATTGCTGCAGTCAGCGACGACTATCTTTCTGCAACCTTTACCCACCGCGACGATATTATCGGCAAAGGTCTTTTCGAAATATTTACGGACAGTCCTCAAAATCATAAATCGGATGGCCGAAATAACATCATAGCATCCCTGGTATCGGTCATTGAGCATAAAAAGCCTCACCTGATCGAAGAACAACGGTATGATATATGGAATGCTGCTACCAAAGTGTTTGAATACCATGCCTGGAGGCTGCATAGCAAACCGGTGCTTAATGCAAACGGCGCCGTGCAATACATTATTCACCAGGTGGAAGACCGCACCAATACGATCACCATTGATGCAACAGAGCAGGAGGCCAATATGCGCCGGCTTCAGCAAAGCGAACAACAGGTGCGGGCCATTATTGAAAGTGCTCCTTTCCCTATCGGCGTTTACACGGGCAAAGAAATGCGCATACAGTTTCTCAACCAATCCATCATTGATGTATGGGGCAAAGGTCAGGGTCTTATTGGCAAAACCTATTCTGAAGTTTTGCCCGAACTGGCTGATCAGAACATTTATGAGCAACTGGATTATGTTTACACTACAGGTAAGCCGTTTCACAAAAGAAATCAAAGAGTTGACCTGGTGGTGGATGGCAAACTGCAGGCCTTCTATTTTAATTACAGTTTTACACCTCTTTTTGATAGTGATGGTTCGGTGTATGGTGTAATGAACACGGCGGCAGATATCACCGACCTTGTAATGGCCAAGCAACAGGCAGAGCAAAGCGAAAGAAACTTCAGGAGTATGATCCTGCAATCGCCTGTAGCCATGTGCATACTGCAGGGTAATGAACACATCATAGACATTGCCAATGAAAAAATGATACAGCTTTGGGGAAAAACACGGGAGTCGGTAATAGGCAAGCCTGTCTTTGAAGCCCTGCCCGATGCAAAAGACCAGGGTCTTGAGGCTTTGTTGTCCGAAGTTTTTCAAAAAGGTGTTACTTATAAATTCGATCAGCGGCCGGTTGAATTGGTAAGAAGTGGAAAGACGGAAATGACTTACCAGAATTTTGTTTACCAGCCTTATAAAGATGCACAGAGAAATATTATCGGCGTGCTGGTCATTTCGGTTGAAGTAACCGACCAGGTCTTGTATCAACAGCAGTTGAAGCAGAATGAAGAAATCTTACAGCAAAGAGTAGCTGAAAGAACGAAGGAACTGGAGAGCCAGCAAAACCTGATGAATAATATCCTGGTCAATTCAAGCAATGGTATTTCCGTTACTGAAATGGTGAGGAATGAGAAGGGAGTTATTATTGATGCCAAAACCATTTTGGCCAATGATGCAGCGGTACGATACACCGGTTTACCCAGGGAGATCTATCTTAATAAAACAGCCAGGGAAATTGACCCCGGCATACTGGAATCGGCTTATGGCCAGGTTTGTTTAAAAACTTTGGCAACAGGAGAACCTTCCTTTACACAATATTACCTGGAATACACCGGACGCTGGCTTGAACTTACCATGTCTAAAATGGATAAAGATCACCTGATTCACATCTTTACCGACGTTACTCCAATGAAGGAAGCGCAATTGCAGTTAGAACATCTGGTGAAAGACCTGAAGCGTTCCAATGCGAACCTCGAAGAATTTGCTTACGCGGCTTCTCACGATATGAAAGAACCGATCCGCAAGATCCATTTTTTTGCCAACCGGTTGAAAGAAGAATTAGAACCCATGCTTAACGACAGGCAGCAGGGGTTGTTCAATAAACTGGAAAGTGCATCTGAACGTATGGGTTCTCTCATTGACGACCTGCTTACTTATTCACAGGTAACAAAAGGTGTGGCAGAGCCACAGCAGGTTGATTTAAATAAAACCATCAAGGCCGTGATGGTAGACCTGGAGCTACAACTACAGGAAAAAAATGCGGAAGTTACAACAACGCTTCTGCCAACGGTGGAAGGCAACAGCAGCCAGTTGCAACAGCTATTTCAAAATCTTTTGAACAATGCATTAAAATACAGTAAACATAATGAACGGCCGGTTATATCCATTACCGCCTCTGTTGTAAAAGGCAGGGAAGTAAAACCGGAACTATTAGTTGAAGAAGGCAACAAACACTATCATTTTATTGAGCTGAGGGATAACGGTATTGGTTTTGAACAACAGGATGCAGAACGCATCTTTAATGTTTTTACCCGCCTGCATGGAAACTCGGACTACAAGGGCACCGGTGTAGGGCTTTCCATAGCAAGAAAAGTTGCTGAAAACCATGGTGGTTTTATTTGGGCAGAAAGTAAGGAGGGCCGTGGCGCTACCTTCAAAATTTTACTCCCGGTGGCGTAAATGTGTATTAATACAAAGTTTATTTTTTTTACCGCCGTTTTATAAATTGATGGCTTTACCACTACATTTATTTTTCATTCCGCATTTGTCTTGCACTAAAATTTATTCTCCTGGTCATCGGATGCATTTGCATTATGCACAAACGATTGCATGCACTTTCTCTTTACAAATGCACTAGGTTTAGTTTGTAAAGAATGTCAATGCCTGTAAAAAATCAATCTTTTACTTTTTGCATTGATATTGATCACTTAACCCAACTGCAATTTTTTAAATCAAAACTTACAATGAAAACATTGCCCTTACTATTTTTAACCATCCTGTTTTTTTCACAGGTATCTGCACAGCATGATGATGAAAAACAATACCCTTCCGGTACGGAAGTGGTAACACCCATACACAAGAACAGTTTCAACAATGATGGCGCCTGCCCCGAACGCAAACAGGGCGGTAACCCGCAAATGGTGAACGGCTATTTGGTATTCAATGGTTCGATGGATGGATACCGCCAGGTAGATCCGCAGATTGCAGTAGGTGGCGGTTATGTATTGCACGGAACCAACAGTGGCATTATCATTTACAATAAGAAGGGGGAGTTTGTGCAGGGTGTTTCTCAAAAATGTTTTAATGACGGCATTGATCCTAAAATGTTTTTTGATATTCACAATAAGGTATTCGTATTTGACATGTGGTGGTATTACGATAAGGCCAAAGAAAAGCCGGTGAATATTTCCGTCTCTGCAACCAGTGATCCCACCGGCGCCTGGAATGTTTATCCTGTTTCAAGAACCAAAGAAGTAGATGGCGGCGGCATTGGCTACAGTAAAAAGTGGATCGGCTATTCTTATCCCGGTGGTGAAGAAAACACATTTGTTATGCGCATGGCCGATGCAATTGCCGGAAAGCCTGCTACGATCTATCATTTTAAAGGAAGCCTTGGCAATCCTGTGTTTGTGCAGGACGATATAGATGATCTGTATTTCTTTGCTATTGAAAGAAAAGATTTTGTGATCCGCAAGGTTTCGGAAGATGCCAATGGCCAGCCTTACTGCGAAGTGGTGTCACGAAAGCCGCATCATTTGAAATACATCAATTATCCGCCGCAGTCGCCACAAAAAGGAACAGCGCAAAAAGTTTCCAGTGGCGACCGCAATCCCAAGAACGTGGTGCTTCAAAGCGGCAGCATTTGGTTTTCGCAGGCCGTGAATTGCAATGACCATTCGGCAGTGCAGTGGCATCAAATTAATGCCACCACCGGCAAAATTGAACAGACAGGATTGATCAGCAGCGATACTACTAATTACATTCAAACCACTATTGCGGTGAATAAGAAAAAAGATGTGCTGATCGGTTTCCAGGAAGTGAATGAAAATTCATTTATCAGTCCAAGGTTTGCTTACCGCCTGCACAAGGATAAACCCGGCACTGTCAGGGAAATAGTAAGTGCAGGGGAAGGTAAAGGCGCCACCGACGGCACTTCGTGGGGCGATTATAGCGGCAGCATGATAGATGGCGACAACCTGCTTGACCTGTGGACGATACAAAGCATAGCCAACGAAAAAGGTAAAGGCGAAACAGTCATCGTAAAAGTGCCGTTTAAAAAATAGTCTCTTTAAAGCATCAGCATCAATGCCGGTTGTAGTCATGCAGCCGGCATTTGTTTTTCAGGATAAGCAATGATCGAATAATGCATTTCCGCCTGTTTTTAAATAACTACTGTGAATACCAGGCAGCTTCTTTCCAATAAATTCATTTGCTAAGTGTTTTCTTTACGGGATTGGCTTTTTTATTAATTAAATTTCTTTTTACTTTGATTGATTCCTCTACAATTCAATAACTATGAGCAACACCACACTTACACTTTGCAAGGTGCGTTCCCAGGTTCCGGCCTTTCTTCCAGCGACTAATGCCATACAACTTTGCCTGCAATGCAACGCATAAATACAAGAAGCGGCAAACTGATAGGTGGCATCGCAGCTTTTTGCGTCATCCTTATTGTTTTGATCTGGGCCAATCATATGCACCAGATGAATACCGACCGGAAAGACACCATTGCATCGGCGGAGCGCCGAAACTCGAACCTGGCAGTGGCTTTAGAGCAATATGCCATACGCACTATTCACAATGCCGATGCCGTATTGCAACTGGTGAAAATGGAATACGACAGGCAGGGAGAAAAAACAAACATTGAAAGGCTTTTATTCAACCATGCTGTCAGCAATGATATTTTCAAAGGTGTGGCTATCATTAATGAACAAGGAAGGCTGGTGCACCTCAACATCAATTTTCATTCTGACACTTTGTTGAATTTTTTAGACAGGGATTATTTTGCTTACCACACAAAAAATAAAAACGAAAAGCTGTTCATCAGCAAACCGCTTCTTTCTAAAACCATAGGCAAGCCTGCTATTGTTTTAAGCAGGAGGATCGACAAAAAAGATGGAAGCTTTGGCGGCGTAGTGGCCTTGCAAATTGAGCCTTCTACTTTTACTTCCTTTTATGCACAGGCCAACCTGCGGACCAACGATATTATTTCTTTGATTGCTCCGGACGGCATTACGTATGCCCGTCGCACCGGCTCCGTGGAAAGTTCCGGTGAGAACATTATTAAAAGCCCTTTATTTAAACATGTGGCAAAAAACCCAGATAGCTTTTATGTGGCCAAAGATGCCATTCGTGGTATTCTGACTTATTTCAGTTACCGGAAAATGAAAGAATATCCCATCATTGCAACGGTAGGAACATCGCAACAGGATGTGTTCGGAGATTATTATAGAAGAGAAGAAAGAGACCATGATTCGGCTATCGTTATCAGCGCATTGATTGTATTGTTTTCTGTTTTGCTTTGCATTGTGTTGCTGCACCGAAAAAAAAATATTGAAAAAATAAGAGAGAGTGAAAATAAATACCGCTCCATTTTTGAGAACAGCCAGGACGCTATTTTGCTGATGAAGCCCGGCGGGAAAATGCTGGCTGCCAACCCTGCGGCCTGCAGGTTTTTTGATATGCCTGAAGCAAAGCTTTTGGACAAAAGTTTTTTAGAATTAATTGATGTTTCCGATTCTCAATCCTGTAAGCTTATTGAAAACGGCCTGCTGGGAATAACAGATAAAAAAGAGTTTAATTTTTTGCGCAGCGATGGTAGTTTGTTTATTGGTGAAATGGCTTCAACGCTTCATAAGGATGCGTTGGGAAATGAAAGAGCCATCATTATTATCCGGGATATTACTGAGCGTAAAAAGCTGACCAAAAAATTACTGGAAGAACAGAAACGTTTTCAACGCAAGGTAACAGAGCAGGTGATATGGGCACAGGAAAAAGAAAGAGAAGTGATTGGCCGTGAATTGCACGACAACGTAAACCAGGTGCTGACCACCGTGAAACTATATCTTGAAACGGCTTTGCATTGTAAAGATTCAAGAGAAGAACTGCTGCCTAAAAGCATGCATCTTGTAATGACCTCCATTAACGAGATACGGAACCTGTCGAGAGATTTGTCTGCACCTACACTGGGGACCAAATCATTAACCGATTCTATAACGGCTTTGGTGGAAATGGTGGCCTCTTCCAGTGGCCTTTATATTGCTTTCGATCATTGTTCTTATCGTGCCAGCGTTTCCATGAATCAAAAGCTGGCTGTGTACCGCATTGTACAGGAGCAATTGAACAATATTATCAAACATGCCTGCGCCACCCATGTATCGGTTTCCCTGTCCCAGGCGGATGATCATACAATCCTTACTGTCAGGGATAATGGAAAAGGATTTGATACGCTTGGCCAAAGAAACGGCATTGGGTTGAACAACATTATCAGCCGTGCTAAAGTGTTTAATGGAAAAGTGAAGATAGAATCGGCGCCAGGCAAGGGATGTCTGTTAATAGTAAGTCTCCCTATTATTACCGACAACAAAGAAGAAATAGCGGCCTCTAATTGAACATGCTTAATGTCAAATAAAAAGTCTTCGCATTCACGAAGACTTTTTATTAAATCAAATCAGGGCAATTCAGTAATACCAGTTAGGCATTGGAGCTCACAATATTTTTTTGGTGAGAAATGGGACTGTTTCACATCTCGGGTTTGACATTTCATCACTATTTCAATCCCAACACGCCTGCGCCCTGTTCAAAGACAATATCAACCGGGATACCTTTTTGTTGCAGTTTGTTCAGGTCATCCTGGAGGCCAGGTTTTATAATTCCTTTTTCTTTTGCCACGGTTTCCACGCCGGCTTTATCACCATTGCCCTGCATCGTTAGAATTAAATTACTCAGTTCATTCATGGCATTGCCGAAGTTGGTATAATTCACTTTGTAATGTCCATCGGCGGTTTTTTCAAAAGCACCTTTTTCTTCAAAGAAATTAAACGAAAGCATATTGGCTTTGCCGTGTGCATCGGCGGCACTAAACCGTACGGAACGTAAAATGCCGGCCATAAAAGTGGTGTAATAATTTTCAATGGGGCCGGGAAGTTCACCTTTCTCCACCAGCTTTGTTACCATGTACAAGCCTAAAATATCAGCCTTGCATTCTTCCAGCCACGACCCTTGCTCCTGTAAAGCGGCTCTTACTGTGCCCTTGCCGTTGACGGTAGATTTAATGCCTAACCCATGTGCCACTTCATGAAACATGACATTGGCAAAGAAGGCATCGAAGTTCACCTTATTTAATTGCGAAGGATCGATCAATGTATTGGCAATGGGCATCAGTATCTTGTCAAACTTGGCCCGCATGGCGTTCTTCAGTTGCGAACGACGGGTGCCTTTGGTTTTTTGAATTTCTTCATCGTTGGGCAGGTTTACCGCAATGGTCTTGCCGCCGCTGTTGGCCTGTCCGGCGTAGTAAACAACATCATAAGCATTGAGTTCAGAAGAAGTGCCGGGCTTTTCTGCTTTGTATTTCGCGTCCACAGGAAGCCTCTGCTGCAACTCCGGCAACATAGCTACATATTTAGCCAGCCGCTGGCTCCATTCTTTGTCCTTCACCAATACATACGATTCATAAGCATTGCGGGCATTGTACAGTTTATCTTCATAATTTTCTATAGGGCCAATAATGATGTCAATGCCGTTTTTCTTCATGTCGAGCCACGCTATATCGCTTGCCGTAAAATTATCGGTGACCAGTGCCTGCGCACGCAACTGCAAATATTTTTTAAGACCTGCGTCTTCGGCCAGGTCAGCAGCTTGTTTCAATAAATCCGATGCTCTTTGCAAGGGCTCTTTATAAGCGACATGATATGGAACGGTAATTAATTTTCCTGTGCTGTCTCTGCGTACCAGTGAATACTGGCCGTGCTTGTCGGCAAGATCTGATTTTTCAATTTCCTCTTTGGTAATACCGGCAGGATAAAAATTAGCGCCTAAAGGTTTGGTGCCCACACCAGCAATGAAAGGTGTATCGTTATTCAGTTTATCCCACGGTCCATAGTTGACCTGGACAAACTCTTTTGTTTTAGCATCGCTTAGGATATTGAGCAGGCTGTCGCGGTGTCCATAGTTTTGATCCCAGTAAAGCGTATCCATGATTTTTGCCGCTTCTATTAAAAGCGGTATCATTTGCTTTTCTTTTTCACTCAGCTTTGAGAGGTCGGTGGTTAGTTTTACAGTGGCGTAGCCTGCCAGGTGTTGTGCTGCATTAGACGATGTGCTATCTGTGTTGTTTGCGTCCGAAGCTACCGTTGTTGCATTATTGCACGAAAGAAAAAATGCTGTTGTTACAAACAGGGCGACAGGGTAAAAATATTTCTTCATGAATGTTTATTTACATGATCAATTTGAAAAAGGATTTCTCAAATGTAGAGAAAGCGAAGCAGTAAATGCGGGTCATGAATGATCAACGGTGATGTGATTTTATTTTATCGCTTCCCACCATTTTAGGCCCGGCTTGTTTTCATTCCAATATAGTGCTTCCCCGATCATGGGATGAACAACCGCAACGCCTCTTTTTTCTGCTTCCTTTGTTAACCGTATGATCGGCTCATCCCAGGCGTGCAGCGACAAAGAAAATTTTCCCCAATGCACCGGTAATAATTTTTTTGCTTTCAGGTCAATGGCTGCCTGTACGGCTTCTTCGGGCATCATGTGGATATATTTCCAGTGCTTGTTGTATTGACCATTTTCCAGTATGGCAAGATCAAAAGGACCAAATTGATCACCAATGCTTTTAAAATGCGTATCATAACCCGAGTCGCCGCCAATGAATATTTTATCGTTGGGTGTCGTTAGTACAAACGAAAGCCAGATGGATTGGTTTCTCTTTAAGCCTCTGCCCGAAAAATGGCGTGCAGGCGTTGTGCTGATCGTAAATTTTTCTTCCAACACATGTTCTTCGTTCCAGTCCATTTCAATAATGTCACTTGCCTGAAAGCCCCAGCGCCTTAAGTGGGCACCCACACCCATGCCGGTGATCACCTTATTGACCTTTGGCTTTAGCTGCACCAGCGTCTCGTAATCAAGATGGTCGTAATGGTCGTGTGAAATAAGGAGATAATCAATGGTGGGCATATCATCAGCCATGTATACATCACTTCCTGGAAAACTTCTTGTTGTAAATTTTACAGGCGACGCATGACCGCTGAATACAGGATCGATCAAAAACTTTCTTCCTCCTGTTTGCATAAAATAAGAGGAGTGCCCGAACCATATCAGCACCTCCTTATTTTGATCTAATTGCAAAAGGTCGGTCTTTTGGGAAGGCAAACTGCGGGATGGTTGACTGTTCTTGCTTTTCCTGAAAATAAAATCTTTCATAATGCCCGGAATAGTGCCCCCTTCCGTAAGCTGCGGTGTATCACTCAGGTTTTGAAATTGTGTGTTCTTATAGTTTGGCGATTGCTTGATTTTTTGAAGGCTTGCACCCGCGGCTATGCTTCCAAATTGAGGCTGCAATAAAAAAACATAAACAGCAACAACTACAACAAGCAGAATAATTAAAACGATGATCATAGAATTGTTTTTAAACTTTACCAAACTAACGCCAATCTGTACGGGCGGTATTTGAAAACCTGTTTTAGGCCGCTATTTTTTTAATAAACTGATTACACACACTTATATCCTTTCCAATATAAGCGATATGATTGTCGGGCCGCAGCAGTATGTAAAAATTCCTGTTATTTTTGAAAATAGAAGATGGTATTTCGGTAAACAAAAGCCTGGAAATTTCCAGCGAGCTATTTTCTAAATTTTCAAAATTTGCCTTCTCTTCGTCGCCGAAAAAAAGAAGTTTAAAGCAAGGCTCTTTCAAAAATTGAAAAATATCTTTTCCATTTTTACATACAAAATAGGGCATTCTTACACCCGCCCTTACTTTGGCGATTTTACTTTTAATGGTCAGTGGGCTTTGCTGATACGTGATGGCAGTTTGAGATACTAAGGGAAAAATTTTTTTCTTAAGCCTGCTGTTGCTTGTAACAAAACCTGCTACCAGCGGAAGTATTTTCAGACGAATGAAATTCCAAAAGAAACTGGTGCCCGCCATCATATCAAAAATCCTGTCTGTGGTGTTCAGTAAATTCCTGGCGTTTTTCTCCCGTTCTGTATTATACGACTCCAGCACTGTATCGTTTAGCTGGCCCTGCAATGTTAAGGCTAACTTCCATGCAAGGTTATAGGCATCCTGTATGCCGGTGTTCATGCCCTGGCCGCCTGCGGGTGTATGAATATGCGCTGCATCGCCGGCAATAAAACACCTGCCTTTTCTAAAATAGTTTGCCTTGCGGCTATGGACTTTGTAAGTAGAAAACCATCTCGTTTCAATGAAATCAACTGGCAGGGCTATTTGTTTTTTCAGATAGGGAATGAGCTCTTTAAAATCAAAATGATGATCGTCTTTTGCATTGGGCAAAATGCCAATGACCCTGTAATTACCTTTCCCCTGCATGGGAAAAAATAAAATGAATCCTTTTTTGATCAGGAACATGTACAATTTGTTTTCACAAATGACGCTGCTGCTGATGTTGGTATCGCTTACATAAAAAAGTTTGGGGACGGTATCGCCTTCAAAGCTGCAACCCAACTGATGCCTGAGCAAGCTGCTGGCGCCATCTGCGCCTACAACATATTTTGCGTTTATTATTTTTTCTTTGCCTGATTCATCTTTGTAATAAACGGTCACGCCATCTTCTTTTTCGGTAAAATGCTCAAAGGTTGTGTTCCAAAAAATCTGTTTTCCTTTTTCAGCAAGATGCGCTACCAATAGTTCTTCAGTTTTACATTGCTCTAACGAAAGCGCAAATGGAAAAGGGCTAATGCCATTGCCTAAGCCACCCAGGTTTACCTGAATTTTTTGCTTTCCATTTTCAAAAACATTCAGCGCCGTGGTTAAACGGCCTGCTGCCATTGCTTTTTCGGCCATACCCATCTCTTCAAAGATCTCAAGTGTCCGGGCCTGCACAACAAGGGCTTTTGAAAACGGCGTTGTATGTGCATTCTTTTCTAAGATGATGAAGTCAATGTGGTAGCGCAGCAATTGGGCCGCCATGCTCAATCCTGTTGGCCCTGCGCCAACAATGACTACCTGCGTTGTTTGAATGGTTGCTTCGGCGTTCATGATGATGGTATTGATGAAGTATTTTTTAGCTGGAATTTTGCTCTCTTAAAAAAATAATCCCCAGCAGGCAAATGGCGCCCATTGCAGCAACGGCCCATGGCCCGCCTGCCATGCCTGCCAGTGCACCGCCGAGCAAACTGCCAAAGGGCATGGTACCCTGGAGGCATACGGTATAAAAACTCATGACCCTGCCCCGCTTATCATCGTCTACATTGAGCTGCAATAATGTATTGGTGCAGGCTGTGTGCATCATTTGTGCAAGGCCAATGATGGCTATGAAAAAAAGTGAAAGCGCCACCGAATGCGAAATAGCGAAACACAACATCGCCGTTCCCAATAAAATACCTGTATAAGACACGATGCGCT
>JBQCHB010000217.1:0-8064 GCA_051955075.1 Flavisolibacter sp. | reverse complement strand
AGTTAACCAGGCATTGCCTACAAAATACGTAAGGTGTGCTGTGTAGGAATAAAATATACCGCCTTTACGATAATCTAAATTGAAACCCAGATTCCAGTTTTTATAGGAAATGTTATTGTTTAAACCCAGGTTGTAATCCCTTTCAATATTGCCATAAACTTCATCTTCCGGCGTTTGCGCAAAATAACCTGCAGGGTTTACGACGTACTTGCCATCTTCCGTCATTAATTTTTTGGGAGCTTCAAAAATACCAATAGGATAGCCCACCCTTGCCACAAAGGATATATTATAGCTTGAGTTAAAGTCCACCTTATCCAGGCCCTCAGGCAATTCCAATACTTTGTTCCTGTTTTGTGTAAATGTGACGGTAGTGGTCCAGTTAAAGTTTTTGGATCGTGCCGGCACCAGCGTACCCACAAATTCAATTCCTTTATTCTGCACCAGACCAAAATTGGCAACAAGGCTCTGATAACCTGTTGAAGCGGCAATTGGCACACTTAAGATCTGTCCTTTTGTACGTTTTCTGTAATAAGTAAAATCAAGTCCAATTCTATCTTTTAAAAACCTCAGTTCAGTACCAATTTCATATTCTGTTGTTAGTTCAGGTTTTAAATTAGAATTACCAATCGTGTTGCCCAATTCAAAAGAGCTTACATTGTTTAACGGAAGTGTAATATTTCCAAATGCCAGGCCAACGCCTGAAGAGACACCGATTGATCTTAGAGAATACACCGGCGCATCTTTACCCGTCTTTCCATAAGCGCCTCTCAATTTAAAATAAGAAATGCCTGTATTTTCCAGGTCAAACAAACGGCTCAACAAAAGGCTGGCATTTACACCGGGATAGAAATAAGAGTTCTTGCCAATAGGAAGTGTACTGGACCAGTCATTTCTTGCAGAACCAGAAATAAAAAGATAGTCTTTGTACGCTAAATTCAATTGTCCGAAAGCACCAATCAATCTTCTTTTAGAAGTAACGGCAGCATCTACAGGCGGGCTGCCGGCGTTTGTAATGTCATAATATCCGGGGATCGTCAATCCTGTTATTCTTGACTGGTGGGTACGACTTTCTCTTTCATTATAATTAACTCCTAAAAAGCCGGAGACATTCAAATCGGGAACAACATCTTTATTGTAGTTGAGGAAGAAATCAGAGTTCAATTCTCTTACATACTGGCTAAGTTCCCTCACACCGCCGATCAGTGGTGTCAGGGAAGCACCTTCGTAATTTGTTGGGTTAGGCCCGCGCCAGGAATTAGGTTTTGGATTCTCGATTGCCTGCCAGTCTTTAACCCTGGCATCGGCCACATCCGCACCTGTTCTCCACCGTACATTAAAAACCTTGCTGAAATCATAACCCAGCTCAATATTGCCAAACACCCTGTCATTTTGCTGGTTATTTCCATTCTCAAACAACGAAAAATAGGGGTTGGAAGCATAAGGTGTAAAATAATTATCTACGTTAAAGAACTTGTTATTATAGTCTTTAAAGTCAGTTATATAAATGTCCCTTGGAATTTGAATGATGTTCGAGAACGTGGAAGAACCAGCAGCATCCTGCGAATTTGAAAATGCAGTATGCCCTTCCTTATTGATATAATTTAACGAAGCAGCAGCCGAAAACTGGTTTGCTTTCAATTGGCCCCGCAAGGCAACCGTATTACGGTTATACACATCCGTTTTCCCTGGGAGTACACCATCGTTGTGTACGTTGCCATAAGACAGGTAGAAGTTAGCTGTTTCGTTCCCCCCTCTCAGGGCAATGCTGTTATTAAATTCCTTACCCAGATCGTAGAAATTCCGCACGTTGTCTTCTACGGCCACAAAAGGTTTTATAAGCCTTGAATTGTCAACCTGCGATCCCCACAACCGATCAGTGCCATCAAGTTTCGGCCCCCAGCTCCCGTTTTCCTCTTTTAAGTGCTGGCCACTCCATCCCTGCCCCCATGTGTTTTGAAAATCCGGTAGCTTGGCAACTGTGGAAAAAACACTAGAAGAATTTACATCAATAGTAATTCTTCCGGCCCTTCCTCTTTTTGTTGTTACCAACACTACCCCGTTGGAAGCTCTTGAACCATAAAGAGAGGTAGCTGCCGCACCTTTTAAAATGGTGATGTTTTCTATATCGCCGGGATTTAGATCATTCAAACCATTTCCAAAATCAGCACCGCCTGAGTTAAGAAAGTCATTAAAAGAGCCAAGGCGGCTATTATTAAATGGTACACCGTCTACAACGATCAAAGCCTGGTTTTCACTTCCACCCGAAGTACTGAACGAGCTATAACCCCTTAATATGATTTTTGTGGAAGAACCGGGTTGTCCGCCAACAGTTGAAATTTCTGCACCGGCAACCCTGCCTTGCAAACCATCTAAGGGACTGACAGGAGCCGATCGATTAACATCATCCGACCTGAACGAACTGGTAGCATAGCCAACTTTGTCTTTGGCTCTGGTTTGTCCCAGTGCTGTTACCACTACTTCCTGCAAAGCAGCCGCATTAGCAAGTGTTCCGTTAACAGAAGTCTGATTCCCAATATTTGCTTCTGAAGCGGTGTAACCTGATGCGCTAAAAACTAAAATAGAATTCGGCGCTGCCTGAATGGAAAAATTACCATTTTCGTCAGCACTTACACTTGTTTTTGTTCCTTTTACTGCTACAGTTGCATACGAAACAGGCCTGCCTTGTGCATCTGTAACACGGCCCGTTATTATTCTGTTTTGCGCCAGCAATTGCACAGAAATAATGAGGACCCAAATGCAAGCAATGATTTTTTTCATAATACACCTATTTTGGTTTGTAATAAAGGAATGTTGTACATGAGTAAACAGCCAGGCAGCATTCTTTTTGTTATGGTCGTTATTTCGCTGAAAGGCCGTTTTTCACATTTAACATTCTAATGATTTTGTAATATCAAGACACCAATTTGGAGTAAAATGATTGTAGCAGCAGCTACCAGTTTTGTAAACCATTAAACTAAGTATCTGAGGCGTGATTTTCGTGACATAAACTTATACCGGTTCCCCATAATTATATGCGTGTCTTCAGGTACAAGCCTTAGATAAAAAGTCCACAGCCTTTTATGTAAATGCCAGAATTTGATAATAACCTATGTGGTTATAATGAAAAGTCATGCTATTAGAATCTACCTGTTTTAGTTCATTGAATAACCCGGCACTTAAGTTCTTTGAAATATTGCCGGCACTGTTAACCATTGGTCTTACTGTTTACTATGAACTTCCTGCTTCTAACACAGTTTTTCTTTGCCAGAAAAGCCATTCTTCGTAATTTTCCTTTCTAACTGGTGTGAATGAGAAAGCTTTTCCTTACCTTTTTAATATTGACCTCTGTACTTTCTTTGAAGGCGCAAGACCCTAACTTTTCGCAGTTTTTTGCTTCACCGCTTACGCTTAACCCGGCTCTGACCGGTAAGTTTGATGGCGTGTTCAGAGTGGCCGGTAACTATCGCAATCAATGGCCCACTATCAACAATGCATTTACTACAACAACCGTTTCATTAGATGCAAGCATATTAAGAAACTCCATCCCCGACTACGACCAGTTTGGCGTTGGTTTAATGGCCTTCTCAGATAAAAGTGGTAATGGCGTTTTGCAAAATAATTTTTTGGCACTGTCTACTTCCTATCACAAAGCACTTGATGAAAATGGTTTTCATCAAATAGGCCTGGGTTTCCAGGGAACTTATGTAAACAAGCGTCTTGATATTGCCAGCCTCAAATTTGAAAGCATGTTGCGGGCCGATGGATTTACCGGGCTAATGGACGAATCTTTCAGCTCCAATCAAATCAAGCTTTCTTATTTTGATATGAACATGGGTCTGTTGTACAATGGCACATCGGATGGCGCAAACAATTTTTACTTCGGCGCATCTATGTATCATGTTAACCGGCCAAAGGAAACATTTAAGGAAGGAAATTATTTGTTAGAGCCAAGACTTACGTTACAGGCTGGCGGTATGGTTCCGATTGGTGAGTTCAATGCTTTTCACTTCAGTGCCAACCACAGCCGGCAGGCTAATGCTACTAATACAGTTATTGGGGGAGCCTATGCTATCAATGTTACCCAAGATGTTGGCAATCCAACCAATTTATATTTAGGCAGCTGGTTTCGTTTTGGCGATGCTGTTATACCTTATGTAGGATTGGAGTTTGGAGAATTTCAGTTAGGTGCTACATACGATGTAAATATTTCAAGTTTAAAGCCCGCCTCTAATCTTCGGGGTGGTGCCGAAATTTCTTTGATTTATATTAAGAAGCACAGCGACCCCAATGTAAAGAAATTGAATTGCCCCAAGTTTTAATGGCAACCACTGTTTAGCCTGATTTTTTTGAAAAAATAATTTTTGGTATTTAAATGCATTGCCGCTATTGAATGTTGATTTATTATGAGATGCGGAAGCACAACTTTACTTTACTTTTCCGCTTACATAAGGATTGCCTTTGATAAAAAAACGGTAGTGCCACTCGGCATGTTCGCCTGCATAATCTACACCAATGCGTGGAGAACTGCCAAGCATAGACTTTGATATTTTGAAACCGTCATCAGCTATAAATAATTCATCGCTTACCAATGAAATGCCGCATTGTGAAGTATGAAACCCAAATGCTTTACCAACGTTTCCAGGTCCTCTTGTCAATGTATGGTCCAGCTTTTTTTTGCCCGTCCTGTCCAGCATAATATCAACGCCTTTTATTGGCTCAACGGCTCTTATCAAAATAGCATGTGGCGTACCTGCAGCATTTGTAACAATGTTGAACATTTGGTGAATACCATAGCACAAATACACGTAAGCTTTACCGCCTTCACCAAACATTATTTCTGTACGCGGCGTTTTACCTCTGAACGCATGAGAGGCCCTGTCTTTCTCTCCTTCGTAAGCTTCGGTTTCTACAATGCGGCCTGATGTATATTCATTGTTCCAGTTAGTAACCAAAACTTTTCCTAACAGCTCTTTCGAAATTTTTACAACGTCCTTGCGCAAGTAAAATGAAAGCGGAAGTTTTTGCATGAATGTTACAATGGTTTTAGGGTGAATGAAATCCAATATATTTACCATTCAAATCTACAATTTGCTAAAAGAAATTGTCATAGCCATCCAGTCTTATTTTGATGCGCACAATTTTATACGCAAGCACAAGCTGTGGAAGTGGATCATTATACCCGGCATTATCTATACCATTTTGTTTTTGGCAGGCATGTATTTTTTCTGGAACTCATCGGACAGTGCAGTTACATGGCTTAGCAAAAAAATTGGCCTGGAAGGATGGCTGCAGCAACAACGCAATGCACTGTTAAGCTTTTTATTTGTAATGGCGGGGCTGATGCTGCGATTGATATTGGTGTTCTTTTATTTTTCTCTCTTTAAATATTTGTTTCTCATCATTGGTTCGCCGGTCTTTGCCTATTTAAGCGAAAAGACATCAAGCATTATTGAAGGAAGGGAGTTTCCTTTCAGTTTTTCACAACTTTTAAAAGATGCTGTACGGGGCACAAAACTGGCCTTGCGCAACTCGGTGTGGCAAACGCTTTATGCCGTATCTCTGATCTTTCTTTCTTTAGTGCCACTGGCAGGGTGGATAACGCCGTTGATCGCTTTATTTGTTGAATGTTATTACTATGGTTTTTCTATGATGGATTATAGCTGCGAACGCAATAAAATGTCTCCGTCTTCAAGTATTGATTTTATAGGGCGGCACAAAGGTTTGGCTATTGGTAACGGACTTATATTTTACCTGATGCATGGCATTATTTTCATTGGCTGGGTGTTGGCGCCGGCATACGCTGTAGTAGCCGCTACGTTAAGTTTGCACAGAATAAAAAATCAATAATGCCGGCAACAGTTTATCTCATTCCTACAGTATTGGCCGAAGGCGAAACAGCCTGCCTGCCATCTTATATTTTAGACGCTATAAAAAAATGCCCGGTTTTTTTTGTAGAAAACGAACGCACGGCCAGGCGTTATTTAAAGCTGCTCTGGAAAGAAATGGTAATAGACGATTACGAATGGTATAATATGAAAGAAGTGACCGACGCAGTTACTTCCTTATTCAAACAAAAAATAAAAGAAGGAAAAACAATAGGCATTATCAGTGAAGCCGGCTGCCCCGGCGTGGCCGATCCGGGGCAGCAATTAGTCCACATTGCACAGCAAATGCATGCGGTTGTAAAACCACTGGTTGGCCCCAATTCCATTTTACTGGCTTTGATGGCCAGCGGCATGAACGGGCAACAATTTCAATTTACCGGCTACTTACCTATTGATGCGGCCCAAAGAGTGAAAACGATTAAATCTTTGGAAGCAGAGTCAAAACAAAAATCCTGTACGCAAATTTTTATTGAAACACCTTATCGGAACAACCAATTATTAGAAACGCTTACAAAAACCTGCCATCCGCAAACACAGATTTGCGTAGCTGTTGATCTTACGGCTACAACCGAATCTGTGCAAACAAAAACTGCGCAACAATGGAAAACTGCCACGCCACAACTGCACAAACGACCTGCAATTTTTCTGTTGTATGCCGATGTGTGAGAAGTCTCAGGTTTTAGAGTTCACGAATTTGCAGGTTAGGCATTTTAATAATTAGCCAATCTTCATTCTGTTCACTATTGACCATTCACTACTACACATTCCTTTTCTTTGCAAAATGGAAATTACAAAAGCTGAATACCTTATCAGCAGCCCTTCAGTAGATAAATGCCCTAAACCAGATAAACCTGAATACGCATTTATTGGAAGGAGTAATGTTGGCAAGTCTTCGCTTATTAATATGCTTAGCAATAAAAAAGATCTGGCCAAAGTGTCGTCCTCACCGGGAAAAACGCAAATGATCAATCATTTTTTAATTACGGCAGCGGATAAAAAGGAATGGTACCTTGTTGATTTACCTGGCTATGGTTATGCCAGGCGTTCTATTAAACAACGCAATAGCTGGCAAAAAATGATAGAGGAATATATCCGGAAAAGAGAAAACCTTGTCAGCCTTTTTGTGCTTATTGACAGCCGCCTGCAGCCTCAAAAAAATGATTTGGAGTTTGTAAACCAGTTGGGCGAATGGCAAATACCTTTTGCATTAGTTTTTACTAAGTCAGACAAAAGCACTCAACGTGAAACGGCTAATAATGTGAACGACTTTTTAAAAGAGATGCTAAAGACCTGGGAAGAAGCACCTATACATTTTGTAACTTCTGCGGTAAAAAAAACCGGAGCGAAGCAAATTTTAAAATTTATAAGTGAGTGGAATAGTTCTTTTGAAGCGCATAAAAATAAAGTGTAATTTTTATGCTTATATTGCAAACGTTATTACGAGGTATGAAAAAAGCGATTATAGAAAGGAATATTGTTGTTGTATTATTTGTTTTGGTTTTGATTGTTTTTTCATTTGCAGAAAGAGACACCAAAAAGCTTGACCACCTCTACATGAAAGGAACAGAATCGGTTACAACGTCTCCAAAAGAAAAAGATTTTGCTTCTGCAGAACTCGAAAAAAAGCCTTTGGCTTTAAGATCCACACGCAATTAATCAGTGATGGGTGATCAATAATGGATTCATGTGCGAAGAAAAGCCTTCTTATGGCAATCACTCCGATAAGTGTGGCCATTACTCATTCCTCAGTTCACAATTTTATTAGCACAACTGCTGCTGGCAAAGGCTTCCGGCTTGGCTTTAAAAGCGAAACCCATCCCTAAAATGTAGCCCATTGCTTCTTTCAAAGCATCATTGCTTTTGAAATTCGGGTTAGTGTTAATGTCGGCATGCACTTCCATATCCACTTCATATAAAGTAAAAAGATTGCATAGTTCGTATGCAATCTCTATACTCCTGGCAACCTCTACCAGCATTCTTTCTTTTATAGAAAATTGCTGGCGGGTTTTATCGTTATGGATAAACATGAAGCCTCCGTGACCTTCCCGCAAAAACACGATTACGGTAGCAAATTCTGTTTCCTGGCCTTTTACCTGCGAGTCGGTTCCGATGCAAACTTTTAAGCGATAGCCTGCTGCAGTTTCTCTTTTGATAACGTTTTCTACAGCATTGTAAATAG
>JBQCHB010000216.1:0-21447 GCA_051955075.1 Flavisolibacter sp. | reverse complement strand
GGAGAGGTTACTTCATGAATAAAATGCTTGTCAATATAAATTACGTCGGGACCGTCTTTAATCGAGCTGACCACATGCTTGTCCCAAATTTTTTCAAATAATGTCTTACTCATTACGCTACGTTTTGCTCCTGCGGCTGATATTGATTTGCCAACTGTAAAAGATCTTCTTCTTTCACTTCTTTTTTTGAATCAGCCAGTTTTAAAAATTCATCATACAACACATCAATGTCGTTACGGGTGTATTGATATCCCATTTTTTGAAAACGGTGAGCCAAAGCACTACGTCCGCTTCTCGCCGTTAAAACAATTTTGCTGCCTTCTGCTCCCACTTCTTCCGGATTAATGATCTCGTAGGTTTGTGCGTCTTTCAAAAACCCATCCTGGTGAATGCCGGATGAATGAGAGAATGCATTGGCGCCAACAATAGCTTTATTAGGCTGCACCGGCATACGCATGGTATCAGATACTTTCCGGCTCAACGGATTTAATAATTGCGCATTAATGTTGGTGTGAAGCCCTAAATCCTTGTGCTGTTTTAAGATCATCACAACTTCTTCTAATGAAGTATTACCTGCTCTTTCACCTAAACCGTTGATTGTACATTCAATTTGACGGGCACCATTAATAACACCTGCAATAGAATTGGCTGTAGCTAATCCTAAATCGTTATGGCAATGACAAGAGATCACTGCTTTATCAATATTAGAAACGTTGTTTACCAAAAAAGCGATCTTCTCGCCGTATTGATGCGGCAAACAATAACCTGTTGTATCGGGAATATTAACCGTAGTAGCACCGGCCGCAATAACAGCTTCCACTACTCTCGCGAGGTATTCGTTCTCAGTTCTGCCCGCATCTTCGGCGTAAAACTCTACGTCGTCGGTAAAATTGCGTGCCCATTTTACACACTGGGCTGCTCTTTGTAAAATATCCTCACGGGTAGAGTTGAACTTACCCTTAATGTGATAATCGGAAGTGCCAATGCCTGTATGGATCCGGGCACGTTTGGCATAACGCAAAGCCTGTGCAGCTACTTCAATATCTTTTTGCATGGCACGGCTTAACCCGCAGATCACGGCGTTTTTAATTGTTTTAGAAATCTGGGTCACCGACTCAAAATCGCCGGGACTGGAAACAGGAAAACCAGCCTCAATGATGTCAACACCCAAGCTTTCCAATTCCAAAGCCAAACCTACTTTTTCTGAAGTATTGAGTTTACAACCAGGCACCTGTTCGCCATCGCGAAGCGTAGTATCGAATATGAAAATTTTTTGTGAAGCCATACAGAAACGTTGTATGTATTTTTGAAAAAAAGAAACTACCCCGAAAATAGCCGGATTAAGGCCCTTGGAGACTATCATATTTTGTTCTTTTTCCGGCGTCAACATAGGCGGTTTATTGCCTAAAAGGCTTTACCAGAGTGAGTTTCATTAAATTTTCGATACGATGCCCAATCAACAAAATGATGCCCTGTTCACACTGATTCAATCTCTTACAAAAACGGAAAAACGCTACTTTTCGCTCTATATAGCCCAACAGCACACCGATAATGTAAGCAAATACATGAAGCTGTTTTCGGTAATGGACCGCATGAGCCGCTACGATGAAAAACAAATATTAAAGAAAGAACCTTCCATTAAACCCTCGCAGCTTTCCAATTTAAAAGCGCATTTATACAAAGAATTATTAACGGCTTTAAGATTATGCCACAGTGGCAAACACGGCGATATCCAGATAAGAGAGCAGATTGATTTTGCAAAGATTTTGTACAACCGCGGATTGGTGACACAGGCTCTTAAAATTTTGGAGAAAGCCAAACAGTCGGCCATTGCCAACAGCCATTTTATTTTAACGCTTGAAATTTTACAGTTTGAAAAAAATATTGAAGCCCGGCACATTACAAGAAGTATCCAGGGCCGTGCCGAACAACTGGAAGAAGAAACTGATTACATCATTAGCCAGGTAGACGAAGTGGCGCAACTTTCTTCACTTGCCCTGCGCATGTACGGCATGTATTTGGAGAAAGGACACATCACCAATGAAAAAGACAGTAAGGCGCTGGAAAAATTTTTCAAAGAGAAATTGAAAGGCTTAACATACGACCAGGTGAGCTTTTTTGGCAAAGCATATTTGCACCAGGCCTATTGCTGGTACTATTATATACAGTTGGATTTCCCTTCCTATTTTGGGCATGCGCAAAAGTGGGTGAACCTTTTTATTCATCATCCAAAGGTGAAAGAAGAAGACCCTTTGCTATATGTAAAAGCGCTGCACAACTTAGTGAACGCACTTTTTATTATTGGCAAAGAAGATCGTTTAAAAACCGAAATAACCCGGCTGGAAGAAGTGTATGAAGAAGCAGGCCAAAATCAAAACCTGGAAATTCAAACCTTTATTTATTTATACACAGCTCGTATCAACTACCATTTTTTAACCGGCACTTTTACCAAAGGCTTAAAGTTGATACCTGAAATTGAAAGAGGCCTAAAGGAATATGGCCGCTATATCGATACGTACCGCATTATGATCTTTCATTTCAAAATGGCCTGCCTGTATTTTGGTGCAGGCGATAATGAGAACTGCATTTTGTACTTAAACAAGGTCATCAATTTAAAGGTTGGCCACCTGCGCAGCGACCTGCAGTGCTATGCAAGATTTCTGCACTTGATTGCGCATTACGAATTAGGGAACACAGAAATACTGGAACATTTGATCAAATCGGTTTACCGCTTTTTGTCGAAGATGGATAACCTCGATGAAGTGCAATTGCAGATCCTTCGCTTTTTGCGGCGGTCTCTAACATCACGACCCAAAGACACGATACAAAGTTTTACGGAACTGAAGGAAAAACTCGAAAGTGTTTCCAAAAGCAAATATGCCAAACGTTCTTACCAGTATTTAGATATTGTTTCGTGGCTGGAAAGCAAGATCAAAAGAAAACCGGTGGAGTACATTGTGCAGAAACGATTCAGCGGCCCGCTCCCGGCCTCTCCCGATAGGTGAGCAGATGGCCTTCCGGCGGCGAAGATTGTGATGGTGAAATACTGCTTCATACTACTTATCTTCATGCACTTTTAAAATCTTTAATTCACTTCATGGCATTATTAGAGAAGCAGCTGGTGGTAAAAGAGTCTACCATTCCCAATTCCGGCAAAGGTTTATTTACCCAAAAATTTATTCCTAAAGGCACCCGCATTGTTGAATATAAGGGAAGAATCACTACCTGGAAGGATGTAAAAAACGACAGTGACAACGGTTACATTTATACCATCAACAACAATCATGTAATTGATGCTAAGCTAACCACAAAAGCTTTGGCCAGGTATGCTAATGATGCCCGTGGATTGGTAAAAGTAAAAGGCATTAGCAATAATTGCGTTTACGCCAACGATGGCTACCAGGCGTTTATTGAATCGGTGAAAGACATTCCAGCTGGTGGAGAAATATTTGTATCCTATGGAAAAGAGTATTGGGATGTGATGCGGGAAAATATTAAAGCAGATAAGCAAAAGAAAAAAGTGAATGAAAAGCCTGCCCGTCGTTAATGATAATGCTGAAATTGAATATTCTTATTGTAGTTGATAAGTACAAATAACATGATAGTTATACTTGCTTGAAATTATAGCCTTTAACAATGGCCATAGCTTTTGAGAATCTTTCCCGCACCTGCATTGGCGTAACATTGAGTATTTGAGCTGCTTCTGTTTCGGTAAATTCAAAACTTTGCAACAAGATATAAACTACCCGGAAACTGAAAGGAATTTTAGAAATATAAAACGGAACCAAAGAAGTTTGAAAGGAGTTATCCTTCTGGCTGAACATCATGCTGTTTATTTTAAAAACGCAATGGCGAACAAGCATTTTTGATAGCCATACTTTAAGTGTAAAATTTTTGTTTTGATAAGTATAATTTTTACATCCGGCCTGGCATACATATTCTGCAAGTTCATTCGATTCTTCTTGCGCAAGCCCCAGTCTAACCGACAATTTATACAATAAAGGTTTGTATCCGCACGCCTTTTGCTCAAATGAGATCTCAAAGTTATTTCCAAATACTTGCGGCATTTCAGATTGAGGCATACGACTGTTTTTGGTAGGTGATTCCATATAAACTAAATGAAAGTGAAATTTGATTTGTTTTTACACTTCTGCCATTTACTTGACAATAGTAACAGGTTCATAGGTTGAAAGGAAAGAATACTTCAACCTATGAATAACCATAACCGACTCCTGAAGATTGCTACAGAGATTTCAAATATTCTACAAGGTCTTGCTTTTCTGAAGCTGCAAGATTTAAAGAGAAGTAATTATTGTAATGATTAACTACATCAATATAAGTTGCAAATCTTCCATCGTGATAAAAACCACCTTTGGACCTGGCAAAGAGTCCACCCAATGGTGGCGTACGGTATTTTCCTGTTGGAGATCTTTTCGCTTCAAAATCATCAATGCCAATTTCGGTTGCCGTGCGAAGACTGTTATCGGTTAACAAAGTACCCGAGTGGCAAGTAGCACATTTTGCTTTGGTTAAAAACAAAGCTTTTCCCCTGCCTGCAGCGCTTACGTCAAAGCTTCCTGAAGGCGGCTTAGGAGCGTTAATCGAATGTTGGTAAGCACGGAGTTCAGGCAATTTTGACGTAATCAGATCAGGCGAATTGACCACATTAAAAAAGCCATTTTCAACAGCAATAGGATATTTTACAGGATCGTTCAAACGCGGATCACTGAATGTTCCCTTACCGTGCATTTCCAGGTTGCCCACAAATGAATTCCAGTAACTGATATCGCCCCAGCCGGTATAAGTTGTTAAGTGCACACCTTTCAATCCAAATGCTGCAGGAATTAAATTAGCCGCAACAGTTCCGTCTGGCTTTAATGCTTTTCCATCCATAAATAAAACGGCAGCAAATTTTCCAGGCCCCCATCCTCCCAATACAGTTCGCAATGTTGTTTCATCAACATGCAACAGGTTGGCAATGGGTTGTGCATTATCTGTTAAAGAAATAATGGCCCCAACATTCAGATCTCTGTTTGGCCATCCGTCAAGCCGTTTGCCAATGCCGGGTGCAAATGAGTTATCTACATTGGAATGGCATGATGCACACGTAATGCCAATTGATTTCAGATTGCCTGTTGCATTAAAGTTTCCTTTCACACCAACGACTGCATTTAACTTTAGCAATGCAACGGTGGTAGCAGGATCGTTAAGGTTAATAGAGCCATTGCTGATACCCGCAACTACACTCGATGGCAAGGCTTCCGCATCTACTTTTAAACCCACAGCCAATGCTGTTTTCGGACTTACACCCGGCCCATAACCTCCATTGGCCGACCCAGCAATTGCTTTATCTAAATGCAATACACCACTCCAAAAATCTTCATCGCCAAAACTGTCAAACCTGAAAACATTTTTCCCTTCGGCAATCAACGCAGGATCGTCGGGTTTATTTTCACCTTTGCCGTAGCCTTGCTTATTGTCTTTAGTGCATTGCGCAAGTGCTATTACAAAAATGAATAGCAGCATCACAAGCGTTTGCTTTTTGTGTTGCATAAAAAATTCTTGAGGTTAAGAAATTTTAAAACAATGAATACTGGTATTGGAATAGAGTTGGGGAAAAAACCAAAGGTTACAAACAGAACCAATTATTTTAAAATTATGTTCCAACTTTTACCCGATTTTCAAGAACATAAAGGAGAGTTGAAAAACGGGATTTGTTCATACATTCTTTAATAGAGTCTACTCCGGACAAAGCGTTACAGATTGGGTAGATCATTTGTGTAGAAGCTGCCATTTCCCTAATAAATACAAAACAGGGCAATACACAGAACCACTTATCTCATAATGAAATCTTTAATTGCTGTAGTGCAGATTGCCTTAGAAACCTTTTAAAAGAAAAAGCCTGCAAATTTTATTTACAGGCTTTTGAAGCTATTGCGGCGGAGAGAGAGGGATTCGAACCCCCGGACCTGTTACAGTCAACGGTTTTCAAGACCGCCGCATTCGACCGCTCTGCCATCTCTCCGGCGCAAATGTAAGGGCGCAGGATATAACAGCAAAATCAATTTCGGGTCTTTATCATTTTTTTTCCTCGCTTTCTTTTTCTTTGATCAATACCAGATCGTTCAAATCAATTTGCATCGGCAGCAAACCAATTTTTACTACTGCTTTTTTGCCCCGCAATTCCAATACTTCTCCTACCTGCATATTCTTTCTCATTTTCACTTTATCTCCTATTTTTATCTCGCCTCTTATTTCTTCATACTTCGACTCCAACTGTTTTTGTTTTTTACTTACTACTTTTTGCTCATTCTTTTTAAATAGCAAAGCTGCAATATCTTTCACCACTTTGTTTTTATCCTCGGCTTTTTTCCATTCTATCACTATTGTACGCAGTTTACGTTCCATGTCTTTTAAATAAGCTATGCGCTCTTCGGTTACCTTGTTTTGCTGCTTCAATACTTCTACCTGCTGGCGGTGTCGCTCCCGGTCCATTACAATTTCCATTTCTTTTTTTAGCCGCTCATTTTCTTTCAGCAAACGGTGCAATTCTCTTTCCTTTTCCTGCACCTTTTGCAAATCCTGTTCGGTTCTGTTCAATAATTTATCCAACCTGAAATGTTCTTCATCCACCAGACTTCTTGCCTTATCAATTAGTTTTTTATCAAGGCCAATTCTTTCTGCAATAGAAAAAGTGTAGGAACTCCCCGGTTTGCCTACGATTAATTTATACAAAGGCAACAAACGTTTTTCATCAAAAGCCATTGCGCCGTTGATAATGCCTGCCGTTTTGTTGGCCATTACCTTCAGGTTGAGATAATGTGTGGTAACAATTCCCAGCGCATGCTTTCGGGCCAGTTCTTTTAAAATAACTTCAGCAAATGCGCCACCTAAATTTGGATCACTACCGCTGCCTAATTCGTCAATAAAAAAAAGCGTTCTTCCGTTAGCGTTCTCCATGAAATATTTCATGCTCAGCAAATGGCTGCTGTATGTGCTCAATTCAAATTCTATGCTTTGCTCGTCGCCAATGTGGATCATTAACTGTTTGAAAATTCCAAACTGCGATGACGGATTTACGGGCACCAGCAAGCCGCTTTGTACCATCATTTGAAGCAATCCTACGGTTTTCATGGTTACCGTTTTTCCACCAGCATTCGGACCAGAGATCACCAATACCCTGTTCTTATCATCTAATGTTATATCTACAGGTATGGTAGGTTTATTGGCTTTTTGATTATATAAATATAAAAGCGGGTGGCAGGCTTTTACTAGGTGCACATGTGCCTTATCAACAACTACAGGATACTCACCTTTTATATCTATAGCCAATGCTGCTTTTGCTCTGATGAAATCATATTCGGCAACAACAGCATGATACACCGATAGTAAAGGTGCATATGAAGAAAGTCTTTTAGTCAACTCCTTTAAAATGCGATACACTTCCTTGCGTTCCGCATTCTCCAGTTCGTGAATATCGTTATTCAGTTCTATGGTTTCTTCAGGCTCAATGAAAGCAGTGCGGCGGCTGTCGCTTTCGCCATGCAAAATGCCTTTCACCATCCTTTTCTGCTCGGCAAATACTGCCACTACGCGGCGGCCACCCATAAAGCTTTCTTCAATATCGGCCAAATAAGCTTGCTTGTTCAATTTACCTACAATGCGTTCAAAAGCTTTCCGCAATTCGTTGCGCTTGCGATACAAGTTCATTCGAATGGAGAGCAATTCTTCGCTGGCATTATCTTTTACATTGCCACTTTCATCAATAACATCATTAATTAATTGAAGAATCGCCTTTTCATAATAGGTATTTGCAATTACTTCAACAAGTCCTGGATAGACAACTCTCCTTTCTGTATCAAACCAACGAAAAATACTCTCTATGCTTGATGCTAATTTGCGCAGCGCCACTAGTTGCTCGCCCGAGAGCATAGCGCCTTCAATCTGCAACAAACGCAATTCTTTGGAAAGGTTAAGAATAAAATCGTTAGGAAAATAAATAGCGTTTTGCAACAGCTGCCTGAATTCATGTGATTGCTTTAAATCGCGGTCAATAAATTCTTTCCGTGTATGAATGCGCAGTTCTGCTGCTTTTGTTTTGGCATATTCAAACCTGCATTTTTGATGCAACAGGTTTTTTATTTTGTCAAATTCTAATTGTATGGAAGCCGACTCTGGATATAATTTCATGCGAACGTTCTATGAAACAATTTTTGTTAATGAAGTTTCTTCTGTTATTTAGATACTGTTTTCAATTAGCACAATAGCGAAATTTTTCAACAAGTTCGTTTAATACTCTAAACTGCCTTTCTTTCAAAAAATCCCAAACAGCATCAAAGGTAAAGGCAATGAATGTCTAAAATTCGGTTAAAGCAAGGCCAAAGCTTCTGTTAAAACTTTTCTGTTGGCATTTCATTATCTAATTTGAGAGCCAAATTTGTTGGTCCAATCATTTGTATGATTACAAAAGCAATTTTTTCATTCATCGGTTTCTGCACGTTATTTGCGTGCAACTCAGAAAAAAGTTATAAAGCTATGAGCTCTTCATTTATGAACGACGCCCAGACAACTACAGATACAGCCACTTTCGGAACCGGTTGTTTTTGGTGCACCGAAGCCATCTTTGAACAACTGAACGGCGTATTGAATGTAACATCTGGCTACTCGGGTGGAGAGGTTGCTAATCCAACTTATAAAGAGGTCTGCACCGGTGAAACCGGCCATGCCGAGTGTGTTCAGGTAGTGTATGAGCCTGCCAAAATTTCTTTTGATGAATTGCTTGAGGTTTTCTTCCAGGTGCATGACCCTACCAGCTTAAACCGCCAGGGAGCTGATGTGGGCACGCAATATAGGAGTGCTATTTTTTTCCATAATAAAAACCAAAAAGAAAAAGCAGAATATTACAAAGAAGAATTGAATAAAAGTGGTGCATACAATAAACCTATTGTAACAGAAATAACAGCTTTCAATAAATTTTATCCCGCTGAAAATTATCACCAGGAATACTATGAGCTGAATAAAAATACTAATCCTTATTGCTCCGTTGTTATCCGTCCCAAGCTGGAAAAATTCGAAAAGGTATTTGCCAGTAAATTGAAAAGAGTAAACCAATGAGAGAAAAGGTTTAGATAAAGGTTAAGATTGGGTACAGTGCCTGGCCTTAATCTCAGTCTTAATCTAATTTTCATCTTCGTTTCAGCCTCAATTTTAAAATCTCTTCCTGCTGCTGTATATTGTTGATCATTACGCAACATATACTTATGAAAAGACTGTTTATTTTTCTCCTTTCCCTCCCTTTCTTTTATTGGTGCTCCGCACAAAAAGGATTGCCTACAGTTTCTATTCTCACACAGGGTACAAAAACTTCGCTCCGTGGTTTGAGTGTTGTAAATGACAACGTAGTTTGGGTAAGCGGAAGTGGCGGTACTGTAGGCCGTTCAACAAACGGCGGCAAAGATTTCAAATGGTTTAAAGTGAAAGGATTTGAAAAAACCGATTTCCGCGACATTGAAGCGTTTGATGGCAGTACAGCAGTGATCATGGCCGTAGGTGAACCAGCTTATATTTTGCGTACAACCAATGGCGGCGAAACATGGAAAGTTGTGTATGAAAACAAAGCCAAAGGCATGTTTTTAGATGCCCTGGAGTTTTGGAACCTGGATGCCGGTATTGTTATTGGCGATCCTATTAATGGAAAATTTTTTATTGCCCGCACATTCGATGGTGGCGCAACCTGGAAAGAAATTCCAGATCAATATAAACCTGTTGCCGACAGCGGCGAAGCCTGCTTTGCAGCCAGCGGCACCAACATTCGTGCGCTGGACAATGATGAAGCCATTTTTGTTTCAGGAGGATTAACATCGAACTTATTTGTCAGGGATACAAAAATTCCATTGCCCATTGTGCAGGGAAAAGAAACTACCGGCGCTAACTCCATTACAGTATGGAATCGCTATAAAAGAAATGGCGGCGATAAGCTGGTCGTTGTTGGTGGCGATTTTAATGCGGATACTTCAACATTTCAAAATTGTTTTTACAGCAGCAATCGTGGCAAAACATGGAAGGCTTCGAAAGTGCCGCCCAACGGCTATAGAAGTTGCGTGGAATATTTGGCAAAAGATCAGTTAGTTACCTGCGGCCTTACCGGCGTTGATTATACGCTGGATGGCGCCGAAACATGGCAGCCTATTTCTAATGAAAGTTTTCATGTGGTGCGCATAGCCAAAAACGGAACTACAGTTTATTTGGCAGGCACTAATGGGAAAGTGGCTAAGTTGGTGTTTAGCGATAAAAAGAGAAGATGAGCATAAGATTTAATGAAGAAATCATACTGTTACAATATAGACATTGGAGGTGCTAATACCCCCAATGTCTAAGAGATCAATCATTAAACTTCTTCTTTAACTCCATCAATTTGCTTTGAAAAGGATTTAGAGGTTCCTGTTTCTTATTGAAATTTTTATTGGGGGCAATTGGTTTTCTTTCGCTTGTACCCTGTGCCTTGTCTCTTGAATCTTTCATTGTTAACGCAATCCGCTTTCTATTCACATCTACTTCCGTAACTGTTACCGTTACTTTCTGATTCAGCTTCACAACTTCATTTGGATCACAAACAAATTTGTTGGCGAGCTGCGATACATGCACCAGGCCATCCTGCTTTACACCAATATCTACAAAGGCGCCAAAATTGGTAATATTGGTAACAATGCCCGGCACCGTCATTCCCACCTTTACATCTTCAATGCTTTTGATAGTAGCATCAAACTGAAATTCTTCAATTTGAGCCCTTGGATCACGACCGGGTTTTTCCAGTTCTTTTAAAATATCTTCAATAGTAAACTCGCCTATGTTTTCAGTAATGTAGTTTTTCCTGTTGATCTGTTTCCGCAACTCCGATCTCTTTATTAGTTCTTCCAGCGAAGCCTGTACGTCCGTTGCCATTTTTTCTACTACGCTATAACTTTCAGGATGCACCGATGAATTATCCAAAGGATTCTGCGCATTGGGAATGCGTAAAAAGCCTGCACACTGCTCAAAAGTTTTTGGTCCCATCAATGACACTTTTTTTAATTCATCCCTGCTTTTGAAAGGACCGTTTTGCAAACGATATTGAACAATATTATTAGCCAGAGTAGATGTGATGCCCGAAACGTATTGGAGTAAATGTTTCGATGCCGTGTTAACATCCACGCCAACAAAGTTCACGGCGCTTTCCACCACCCTGTCCAGCGCCTGTTTTAATTTAATTTGATTGACATCGTGCTGATATTGTCCCACGCCAATTGATTTTGGATCAATTTTCACCAATTCACTTAACGGATCTAATAATCTTCTACCGATACTCACGGCGCCCCGCACCGTTACATCATGATCCGGAAATTCTTCTCTTGCCACTTCTGAAGCAGAATAAATAGAAGCGCCACTTTCATTGACCTGGAAAATGCTGACATGTTTTCCAAAATCAATACTCCGTACCAGTTGCTCCGTTTCACGGCCAGCCGTTCCGTTTCCAATGCCAATGGCCTCAATATTGTATTTGCTCACCAAATGTTTAATGTCTGCAATACTTTCCTGCCATTGGTTTTGCGGTGGATGGGGGTAAATGGCTGTATTGAAAACCAGGTTTCCCTGTGCGTCTAAACAAACAAGTTTGCAACCCGTTCTATATCCCGGATCAAGTGCCAGTATTTTTTTTGAACCCAGTGGCGAAGCCAATAACAGCTGGCGCAAATTTTCTGTGAACACATGAATAGCTTCTTCGTCCGCCTTGTTTTTACTGAGCAAACGAAATTCATTTTCAATAGATGATTTTAGCAAGCGGTTGTAGCAGTCTTCCACTGCTTTTTTCACTTCTGTTGCAGCAGGATTCGATGCCTTCACGAAAATCCTTTCCAGTTCCTCCACCGCCATTGTTTTTTCGATACTGATATCCATCATTAAAAAACCTTCCTTTTCGCCACGGCGAATGGCCAGTAACCTGTGTGAAGGACTTTGCGAAAGCGGTTCGCTGAATTCAAAATAATCCCTGTATTTCTGTGCTTCTTCCTCTTCTTTTTTTGTAGTTAACACTTTCGAAGACACCGCGGCAGTTTCTGTAAACAACTGCCGCACTTTCGCCCTGGCCTGTTCGTTCTCACTGATCCATTCTGCAATAATATCTCTTGCGCCCTGCAACGCTTCCTTGCTATCTTTTACTTCTTCTTTTATGAATGTAGCCGCTTCTTCTTCCACATTAAACTCACCCTGTTCGAAAATCTTTTTGGCCAATGGCTCGAGACCTTTTTCGATAGCCTGCGATGCTCTTGTTTTGCGCTTAGGTTTGTAAGGCAAATAAATATCTTCCAGTTCAGTAGCGCTAAAACAATCTTCGATGCGTTTTTTCAATTCAGGCGTAAGCTTTCCCTGCTCTTCTATCGTTTTTAAAACAGTTTCTTTTCTTTTGTCCAATTCTTTGAAATAAGCAATTTCTTCCACCACATTACCGATCACTACCTCATCTAAATTACCTGTTGCTTCTTTACGATAACGGGCCATAAAAGGAATGGTAGCACCTTCTCCCTGCATTTGATCAAAGCTGCTCACCTGCTTTGCAGACAACGATAATTTTCCTGCAATCTGCTGTATATACTTCTGCTCCATTTGTTTTAGGATATTTTTTTAAGGGCTGCAAATCTAAAGTAAGACGGCAAACAAAAAATTAGATTATTTGAGAGGGGAATTGTATACCTGGAAAAGAAAAAGAGACAAAGAGTTATCAAACAATAGTTCTCCCTGTCTCCTTCCCTTTAATCTTTCTGCTATTAATTAGCAAAGACTTTTCTTAGCAAATCAGTTGTTCTGGCAACAGGATCTTTCCTGATCTTTTGTTCTTCTAAGCCAACCTGGTAAAAAATACCTGATAAAGCTTTTTCAGTCACGTAAGCTACAAGATCAGTATTCACTTTCTCGCTGCTGAATGTATTATAAGTACTAAAAACTGCGTTCCAATATTTAGTTGCATTTACTTTTTGCAAAGAAGCTTCAATTACAGGACGAAATTTCTCCGTAAGAGAAGCGGTCGTTTTATCTTTCAAGTAATTGGTAGCGGCAAAATCGCCGCCTTTTAAAATGCCTACACCATCCTGAATGCTCATGCCTTTAATGGCATTCACAAAAATTGGGGCCACTTCTTTTGAAGCATCTTCGGCGGCACGGTTCATTGATAAAATAGCATTGTCAACCTGCTTGCCCATGCCCAGGCCACGCAGCTTGGTTTCCACTTTTTTTGCTTCTTCCGGCATTAAAATTTTAATGGCTGCATCTTTGAAAAATCCATCCACGTTAGAAAGTTTTTGAGCAGCATTGCTGGTCCCTACGCTCAGCGCTTCTTTTAAGCCACTAATAATTTCATCATTGCTTAGCCCGGATTTAGAGCCTGTATTCAATATCTTTCCGATGCCCAGTTTACCTGAAGAATCTTTTTTTAACAAGCCTTTTAAGCCTTGTGCCTGTAAAGCAGATAGTGTAAAAAGCAGGGCGGAAAATAAGATCGTTTTTTTCATAGAATTTGTTTGTATACCGAAAGTAATAGGTTTGATTTTAAAACGAGGTTAAATAGCGTTTATTTTTAAGAGGGATAATTACTTAGTGATTTTCCAATCTACAGAGTTGAACAGGTTTATAATTAAAGCTATAGCCGTAATCATTAACGATCGACGATTCACGATATTTGTATCAGGCAACAATAAAATTTATGCAAATTTCAATTTGGGAAAAGGAAACCTTTTTTGCTCCGCAGGATGTAATTATTGTGGGTGGTGGCTTTGCAGGCTTATGGTCGGCTTTTTATTTAAAGAAAAAAAATCCCAAATTAAAGATCACTATTGTTGAGCGGGGACTTATTCCCACCGGTGCCAGCACCCGCAATGCAGGTTTTGCCTGCTTTGGAAGCCTGAGCGAAGTGGTGCATGATGCACAAACCATGGGCACAAATAAAATGCTGGAACTGGTAGAGATGCGCTATAAAGGATTGGAACGCATTCAAAAACATTTTGAAAAAGAGGCAATTGATTTTGACTTATGCGGCGGATACGAATTATATGATGCTGCAGAAAAAACTTCTTCTGAAGAATTGCAACACAATATTGATTACATCAACTCAATTTTAAAATCAGTAACCGGCACAAAAAAGACTTACAAATCAGCAGACGACAAAATTGCCAGCTTTGGTTTTGGCCATACAAAGCACCTGGTCAAAAATAATTTGGAAGGTTATTTACACTCCGGCAAATTATTACAGGCTCTTTTGCTTGAAGTGCAATCTTCGGGGGTGCAGGTTTTTAATTGCATTGAAATAAAGGCTTTTGAAAAAATTAATGACCACATTGAACTAGTGACGAATCAACCGTTCAAACTATCAACTGCTCAATTATTACTTTGCACCAATGCTTTCACTAAAAATTTGTTTCCTGAAATAGATATTATCCCTGCCCGCGGACAAGTGTTGCTTACTTCTCCTATCGAAAACCTTTCATGGAAGGGAACCTTTCATTCCGACGAAGGATTTTATTATTTCCGCAATTTAGGGAAAAGGGTTTTGCTTGGTGGCGCAAGAAACAAAGCTTTTATTGAAGAACAAACAACGGAAATGCATACATCCGGTTTTATTCAGCAGGAACTGGAAAAATATTTAAATGATGTGGTCCTTCCGGACTATCTTGGACAATACCATATTGAACATCGCTGGTCAGGTATTATGGCCATGGGTAGTGAAAAATTACCGGTGATAAAAGAATTAGAGCCTAATGTTTTTTGCGCTGTACGCATGAGTGGCATGGGCGTGGCTTTGGCGCCTGTAGTAGGAAAAGAAATTGCTGGAATGATGGTATGAGTTTGGTAACGCTTCTATGTAAAGATGCAAAACAGTTATCATTTTTTTACAGCTTAACTAATCTCTCACTCAATTTCTCTACACCATTTTCTCCTCTCAAAAAATACATTCCGGGCTTCAACGAAGACAGATTTATTTTCTGTACTGATGAAGTGACTTTGATGGTTAAAGAAATACTGCCATTCATATTAATGATCTGAACAGATTTTCCGATCCATTTTTCATCGAGATTTAACAACACTTCGTTGTTGGCAGGATTGGGATACAACTTAGCTGAAGACAACGGCAACGGCGCTTCTTCAACAGTGTTATTCCACGGCTTGCTCAAGCCTTTACTGTATAAAATAGTATTTCTCGGACCACCTGCATTGAACAAAGAACGCATTCTTTGTTTTTGCCCTTCGGTAAATAAATTCAGACAGGCATCGGCAGTATAGTCCATGTAGTTCATGTACATGTCACCAAGCGGACCGTTGCTGCACGAACTACGAAAAGTATTAGGACAACCCGGTGTAAAGTTTCCCTGTTTCGGCGTGTCGTCTACCAGGTCGTCGCCACAATAATAATCTCCCCAAATATGTTTTAATCCTAACCAGTGCCCTATTTCATGCACGGCTGTTCTCCCTAAATTATATATACCACCGACATTAATGGTTCCAAAAGCTGAAGCCGTGATCACAACACCATCTTTTTCTGCAGGACCACCGGGCAGGGAAGAATAACCTAACACGGACTGCAAATTCCCCACCCAAATATTCAGGTAATAACGGCTGTCCCATGCATCATCGCCACCTTGTGCACTGAACTTAATGTTATCGTCCGATTTCCAATAACCAACATCTGTTTTCTTATGAACAATTCCTGTAGTAGCTCTCCCATTTACATCGGCAGTGGCCAGCGTAAATTCTATCTGCACATCGGCAGCAAATGGTTTAAAACGATCAGGCGTGTTTACGGAATCAGCATTGTCCCTTCTGAAATCGCGGTTCAATGCATCTATCTGACTTTTTACCTGTGCATCTGAAATATTTTGTGAAGTTGTACTGTACAAAATATGCACAACAACAGGAACTGTGATAACGTTTGCTGCGCCAGAACCATTCAGCCTTGCGTTGGTCTTTTGATGTTGAATAAAATTTTCAACATCAGCAAGCCTGTTTGATAAAGATGGATTTGAAATTTTTTGAGCGTCTATATAAGATTGCGTAGCACATTCACGCTGTGCCAGCACAATAGAAGAAATAAGTATGCAAATGACTAATGCTATCGTCCTCATAGTTCCAGGGTTTATAGTCATGCACAGGCTATGGAAAACAATCTTTTACCGGATGTTGGAAAATAACAGATAGAGGATAAAATGAAATTCCCAGGAATTGGAAGAATTAAAGACGGCAGATTAAGTTTGGGGATCTTTTTTAGGATACGTGGGAAGGAAGACCAAATATAATTCCAATTCCAACATAAACAAAGAACCAGAATTATTTTGTTTAACAAAAGTCTTTTTCTTCATCCCTTATTTTTGTCCGATGAAAAAAATTTGCCACCTCCTTTCCATCGCATTATTCCTTTCTTTTATTGGTTGCAATAACAATAACGATACCGGCAGCGCTGATGCTACAACTGCAAAACCTGTTCCGGCTTTAAGCTATAGTGTGGTGTCGGTGCAGCCGCACGATACAAGCTTTTATACTGAAGGATTGGAATTTTATAATGGCACCCTATTGGAAAGTACTGGTCTAAAAGGCAAATCAAGACTGGTGCAAACGGATCCTGCAACCGGAAAAATTTTGAAAAAGGTTGATCTTGATACAAATTACTTCGGCGAAGGCATTACTGTATTGCACGATACACTTTACCAGCTTACGTGGCAGGAGCATACAGTGTTTGTATATACTGCCAAAGACTTTAAAAAAATAAAACAATTACCTCTTAATCCCGAAGGATGGGGACTAACCAACGATGGCAAAAATTTGATTGCCAGCGATGGCAGCAGCAACATCTATTTTTACGAACCCCAAACCTTTAAATTGTTGCGTGTACAGGCCGTAACTGAAAATGATGCCCCCGCCGTTAACATTAACGAACTGGAATATGTGAACGGTTATGTTTATGCGAACCAGTGGCAATACAATTATATTCTGAAAATTGATCCTTCCAACGGCCATGTTGTTGCGAAAATGGATTTGACAGAATTAGTGAACAAGGTAAAAGCTGCCGATCCGCAAGCCGAAGTATTAAATGGTATTGCTTACAATCAGGCCACAAAAAAGTTTTATGTTACTGGCAAAAACTGGCCACAGATTTACGAGATACAGTTTCAATTTTAAACAAGATCAAAGGAAGGCAAAAGGAAAATGGCCGGCAAGTGCTTTGCTCTTTTGAAAATCACCGGCTGTCGTTACTTTATTAAAGGCAAGTTGTGATTTCTTAAAAATACCTAACAAAAAAGCAGGATGTTTATCCTGCTTTGTAATTTATAATTCCTTTTAACTATTGTTTATTTTTCAGACGACAAACCCGCCATTAAATAATCCTTGTGCATGCGGGAAATATTGGTAATTGAAATTTCTTTTGGACAAACTGCCTCACAGGCGCCGGTGAAAGTACAACTGCCAAAGCCCTCTTTATCCATCTGGTCAACCATGCTTAACACACGGTTTTTTCGCTCAGGCTGACCCTGTGGCAGCAACGCCAAGTGCGCCACCTTAGCGGAAAGGAACAATGAGGCAGAAGCATTTTTACAGGCTGCCACGCAAGCGCCGCAGCCAATACAAGCTGCTGCTGCAAAAGAAGCATCAGCCTTATCTTTTTCAATGGGAATAGCATTGCCATCTACTGCATTACCTGTATTTACAGAAATAAAACCTCCGGCCTGCACCATGCGGTCAAAAGATGTGCGGTCAACCACTAAATCTTTAATAACTGGAAAAGCATTGGCACGCCAGGGCTCTACCACGATGGTATCGCCATCTTTAAAGGCACGCATGTGCAACTGGCAGGTAGTGGTAGCATGCCATGGCCCGTGCGGACGGCCATTGATATGCATTGAGCACATGCCACAAATACCTTCGCGGCAATCATGGTCAAAAGCAATAGGATCTTTCCCTTCGCGAACAAGACGTTCGTTCAACACATCGAACATTTCAAGGAAAGACATCTCGGACGAAATATCCTGCACCTGATAGGTTTCAAACTTTCCGTCGCTGTTTTTGTTTTGCTGTCTCCACACTTTAAGTGTGAGATTCATGTTATAATGTTCCATACCCCCGAGCCCCTAAAAGGGAGTTTTGTTTTCGTTATTGAATAGAATTACGGTTGTTGAAGTGTGCGACGCAACAGAAGCTAAATAGTAGCAATATAGTTTAGCGCATAATCATCAACCTTATACTTAAAGAACTAATTGAATAAATAAATTTCGTCGCCCTAAATCCTCCCTTCAGGGAGACAGAGAGCTACTTATAACTCCGCTGCGTTGGCTTCACTACTTCATAGTCCAAAGGCTCTTTATGCAATTGCCAGTTTTCATCGCCTTTGTATTCCCACGCACTCACAAACATAAATTCTGCATCGTTACGCAACGCCTCTCCCTCCTCTGTTTGGCTTTCTTCGCGGAAGTGGCCGCCACAACTTTCGCTTCTTTGCAAAGCGTCCATACACATCAACTCACCAAGTTCAATAAAGTCTGCCACACGACCTGCCTTGTCTAATTCCGGATTGAATTCATTTATACTTCCCGGAATTTTTATATCGCTCCAAAATTCTTTTCTTAACTGCCGTATTTCTTCGATGGCTTCTTTCAACCCCTGCGCATTTCGGGCCATGCCGCATTTGTCCCACATAATTTTGCCCAAACGCTTGTGCATACTTTCCACCGTTTGAGAACCTTTGATATTCATCAAACGGTCAATCCTTTCACGTACTGCTTTTTCCGCTTCTTCAAATGCAGGATGTGAAGTAGGAATGGCAGCCGTGCGGATTTCGTCTGATAAGTAATTTCCAATGGTATAAGGAATTACAAAATATCCGTCAGCCAATCCTTGCATCAAGGCAGAAGCACCAAGGCGGTTAGCACCGTGGTCGGAGAAATTACATTCGCCCAAAGCATATAATCCAGGAACAGAAGTCATCAATTCATAATCGACCCAAAGACCGCCCATGGTATAGTGCACTGCAGGATAAATACGCATTGGCACATCATACGGATTTTCGCCTGTGATCTTTTCATACATATCAAACAGGTTACCATATTTTTCTTTCACTACTTCTTTACCCAATTCAGTAATAGTTGCTGCATCTGCATGATCGAGGCTGCGCTTGTTGGCCTCTACTTTTCCATAGCGTTGAATAGCGGCAGCAAAATCCAAATAAACAGCCTGCTTTGATGTACCTACGCCATAGCCGGCATCGCACCTTTCTTTGGCTGCACGGGACGCCACGTCACGAGGGACGAGGTTGCCAAAAGCCGGGTATCTTCTTTCTAAATAATAGTCTCTTTCGTCTTCAGGAATGTCTTTTGACTTGCGGGTATCGCCTTGTTTTTTAGGCACCCAAATTCTTCCATCGTTCCGCAACGATTCTGACATCAGTGTCAATTTAGACTGATGCTCGCCGGTAACAGGAATACAGGTTGGGTGAATTTGTGTGTAACAGGGATTACCAAAATAGGCGCCGTTCTTATGCGCCTTCCAGATAGCTGTTGTGTTGCTACCCATAGCATTGGTAGAAAGATAAAATACGTTACCGTAACCACCGCTGCACAAAGCCACGGCATGACCAAAATGTCTTTCAAGCTCGCCCGTAATTAAATTTCTTGTAATGATGCCGCGGGCCTTACCATCTATTTTTACAAGCTCCAGCATTTCGTGGCGGGTGAACATTTCTACATTGCCCAAAGCCACTTGTCTTTCCAATGCCTGGTAGGCACCGATCAATAATTGCTGGCCTGTTTGTCCGGCTGCATAAAATGTACGCTGCACCTGCACGCCACCAAAAGAACGGTTGCTCAGTAACCCACCATATTCTCTGGCAAAGGGAACACCCTGCGCCACGCATTGGTCAATAATATTAGCACTCACTTCGGCGAGGCGGTGTACGTTAGCTTCACGTGAACGATAGTCGCCACCTTTAATGGTATCATAAAAAAGACGGAACACTGAGTCGCCGTCGTTTTGATAATTTTTTGCTGCGTTGATGCCGCCTTGCGCTGCGATGGAGTGTGCACGGCGGGGAGAATCCTGAAAGCAGAAGGCTTTCACTTTATAGCCCATTTCTCCTAAAGATGCGGCTGCAGAAGCACCAGCCAATCCTGTTCCCACCACAATAATTTCAATCCTTCTTTTATTGGCAGGATTTACCAGCTTCACATGTCCTTTATAATCTTCCCATTTTTTTTCTAACGGTCCTGCAGGAATTTTTGCGTCAAGCATAAATCAATTTGAAAATTTGAAAATCTGAAAATATGCCAATGATATTTTGTTTCACCCGGCCATGAACTATTTGTATGGACTCACCCATTGGAAATACATACTAATGGGCATTAAAGCAAACAGTATGCAAACAATAATGCTAAAGCCATAGCCCAGGCCTTTAAGCATGCTCAAATATTTTTTATTGTGTACACCTATGGAACGAAACGCTGAATGAAAACCATGCAATAAGTGAAAACAAAGCGCTGCAACACCAATCAGGTAAACAATCACTACCCAACCTTTTTGAAAGGTTTCGAACATGAGTGTATATAGATCATGCACATCCCTGCCGTAATAAGTTTTTTCGCCCAGGTTGGCCTGCGTAATACGTGAAGGCACCCAAAATTGCGACACATGCATGATGAGATATAAAAAGATCAATGTGCCAAGAATAGCCATGCTGCGGCTCATCCAGGTGCTGCCGCGGTTGCCAAGGCTAACCTGGTAACCCTTACTTCTTTTGCCACGATTGATGGCTTCCACCATATAACCTTGTATGATGTGCAAAAGAAAACCGGCGAACAAACCAATTTCTATAATGCGGATCACCAGGGATGCACCCATAAAATGGGCCGCCCTGTTAAACATAGAGCCGTTGTCACTGGGATTAAAAAAGGGAAGGTCGTAAAAAATGCAAGAGTTCAAACCCACATGAACAAGTAAGAAACTGATAAGAAACAAACCCGATAACGCCATCACTATTTTTCTACCAACAGCAGACGTGAAGAAGTGCGACCATTTCATAAGCTATAGGAGGGGTTGAAAAATTTGACGCAAAGGTAGAGGAATATCGAACAAGGAACAAGGAATATTGAAGGTAGAAGCAGAGAAAATGTTCACGACTCAATGATAAATGTTCATCAATCAACAAGCAAGAAAGGAAGAACAGGATATATTTATAATGAAAGGCGTCGGTTTAGTTCTTCATCAATTTTTCTGAATAAGTGAAAAGGCTTATAGATGCGCCAATCTGGAATATTCATCAGCTCAATGTAATAATTCAGCTTTGCTTTTTTAAAATCATGCTGCGTAGCCTCGGGCATGTTCAGGCACACGATCCAGCCGTTGCTATCGCTTAATTCTTCATACCATTCTTCATAATAATCCATA
>JBQCHB010000215.1:0-5056 GCA_051955075.1 Flavisolibacter sp. | reverse complement strand
TTCAGTGACAGTTTACTTTAATAAAGAAGGCGAGCAAAAATTATATCTGCCTAACGCTTTTACACCCAACAACGATGGATTGAACGATATATTCAGGCCAATATTTACTGGGCCAGCTACAAAATTTGATTTCAGAATATTCAATCGCTGGGGACAATTGATTTTTCAAACCAATACGCCCAACGAAGGCTGGAACGGTATGTTTAAGGGAACAGCGCAACCCAAAGACGTATATGTTTACTACATAACGGCTGAAGGCGGCTGCAACGGAACGTTTGAACGTAAGGGGACGTTTGTATTGATTAAGTAATACATTTCTTTATACAGACTTCACGAGTGATCATACACTTTCTTTCAAACTTTGTGTTCTTGCGCTATTGTTTTAATTTTTGGTGTGGAAATCCGAATCTTTTATTTAAAAATCTAAAAGTTTTAATTGTTGAACCAATCAAAACATCTTTTTGGTGGACAGCTGATGTGGTAAAGATGGGCGTTCTGCAGTTTTTATCTTTGGAGAGTTTTATAAACATTGACTTTTATGTATTGAGGTTTGCTAAAAGTTTATAGTGTAGAAGTTTGTGTTAGATACAGGAAGTTGTAAATACAATTACATTTGCGCAATTTACAAGTATGAAAGTAGTCATCTTTGCCGGTGGTTTAGGCACACGTATCAGCGAAGAAACAGATACACGGCCAAAGCCAATGGTGGAAATAGGAGGTAAACCGGTTCTATGGCATATCATGAAGCTTTATAGCCAATTTGGTTATAATGATTTTATTATTTGCCTTGGATATAAAGGCTATCTGATTAAAGAATATTTTATGCATTATTACATGCATAACTCTGATATAACTATAGAGTTGAGTAGTAACAAAATGGATGTGCATTATACGGCTACAGAGTCGTTTAATGTTACGTTGGTAGATACCGGTCTTTCTACAAAAACTGCCGGACGGTTAAAACGAGTTCAAAAGTATGTTGGGAACGAAGAATTAATGTTAACCTATGGTGATGGCGTAGCTTATGTTAATCTGTATGAGCTTATTAAATTTCATACGCTGCTTGTTAAATTAGCGACTGTAACTGCCATTCGGCCGGAAGCAAGATTTGGCGCAATGGAAATCGAAAATAGCGGCCTGGTTAAAAACTTTAAGGAAAAACCTTTAGGAGATGGAAAGTGGATCAACGGAGGTTTTTTTGTTTTATCGCCAGGTATTTTTAAATATTTAGAAGGGGACATGGATGAAGTTATGTGGGAAGATGCGCCCTTGAGCGATTTAACCGAGGATGATCAGTTAATGGCGTATAAACACAGGGGATTTTGGAAATGTATGGATGCTATGCGGGATAAAATTGAATTAGAACATTTGTGGCAAACTAATCAAGCTAAATGGAAAACCTGGTAAGTCGAGAATATCTTTCGTCTGTCTACCGTGATAAAAAAATATTCATTACAGGGCATACGGGCTTTAAAGGTTCATGGCTCATGGGTATTTTGAATCAACTAGGAGCCGTTGCAAAAGGCTATGCCTTAGCGCCGGAGAATGAGAATAATCTTTTTTCGATTCTCTGGAATAGAGGCTTCGAAGAAAGTGTCATTGCTGATATTCGTGACAAAGAAAAACTTCAAAAGGAAATCCTTGATTTTCAACCTGACTTTATTTTCCATCTGGCTGCACAACCTCTGGTAAGGCTTTCTTATGTAATTCCTGCAGAAACATTTGACGTAAACGTGGTTGGTACTGCAAACCTCCTGGAAGCGATAATTCCACTTGAAAAAAAATGTACGGTTATAGTGGTAACCACTGACAAGGTTTATCATAATAGGGAACAAAATATTTTATATAAAGAGGAAGATCAATTAGGCGGTTACGATCCGTATAGTACAAGCAAAGCCTGTGCAGAGTTGGTTACAGACTCCTTCAGGAATTCTTTTTTTAGTCTTAACAAATTGCAGACACATAAAAAGGCAATTGCCACGGCAAGAGCGGGCAATGTCATTGGCGGAGGTGATTGGAGTAAAGATCGTTTGATGCCTGATATTATAAACTCCCTATTCAATCAATCAATTATAGAAGTTAGAAATCCAAAGGCAGTGAGACCATGGCAACATGTTTTGGAGCCCTTAACGGGATATTTGTTGTTAGGCTCACTACTAGACAAACATGCTGGACACTATGCTCAAGCCTACAATTTTGGTCCTTTACCGAAGGATCATCTATCTGTCGATGATTTGGTAAAGCTTTCCATTCAAATGTGGGGTAGTGGCTCGTGGAAAGATGTTTCAAGCGTTACGCAGCCGCATGAAGCTGGATTACTCATGCTTGACATCAGCAAAGCAATAAATGAATTAAAATGGTATCCAAAGTTAGATGCGGAGCAATCTGTAAAGTGGACAATAGATTGGTATAAGCAGCCATTTGAGGCGAAGCTTAATTACACGTTCACTCAAATAGAAAAATATCTGGCTTTATGATTTTTACGCCAACACCTTTAGGTGGTAGTTATGAAATAACACTTACGCCGCATACCGATAGCAGGGGGTGGTTTGGCCGCTTTTATTGCAAGGATGAATTTGCTGCTATTGGTCATACAAAAGAGTGGGTGCAAATGAATCACTCCTTCACAAAAGCGAAAGGGGCTGTAAGAGGGATGCATTTCCAAAATCAGCCATTCGGAGAAATAAAAATGGTACGCTGCATTTCAGGGGCAGTCATGGACGTAATCATCGATTTGAGAAAAGACTCTCCTACGTTTCTAAAAGTATTTTCTGTAGTGTTGTCCGCAGAAAAGAAAAACATGCTTTACATACCGGAAGGATTTGCTCATGGCTTTCAAACATTGGCAGAAAATTGCGAACTAATTTACCTTCATTCGGCTTTTTACACACCTCATGCAGAAGTGGGAATCCGGTTTGATGACCCTATGGTTGGTATCCATTTGCCACTATCCGTGAGTGAATTATCTGAACGCGACAAAAATCATCCTTTTTTAGATTATAACTTCAAGGGAATTTAATTATGCAATGCAGGTTTTGTAAATCAGAGTTAACCAACGTTTTTATTGATCTCGGAAACTCTCCGGCTTCCAATTCTTTTCTTACAAAAGAACAGTTAAATGAACCGGAGACATTTTATCCACTTAAAGTATATACCTGCAGCAACTGTTTCTTGGTGCAAATTGATGAGTATAAAAAGTCTGACAGCATTTTTGACGATCAGTACGTGTACTTTTCTTCCTACTCAAAGAGTTGGCTTGCACACGCAAAAAATTATACGGAAATGATGGTTGAACGTTTCAGCTACACTTCGGCCTCGCAGATAATGGAAATAGCATCTAACGATGGCTATTTGTTGCAGTATTTCAAAGAAAAGAACATTCCTGTTTTAGGAATTGAACCTACAACCAATACGGCCGAAGTAGCCATAGGAAAAGGCATTGAAACAGTTACACGTTTTTTTGGAACAGTGTTGGCGAAAGAATTAGCGGCAGCTGGCAAAAAAGCAGATCTCCTTTTGGGTAACAATGTTCTAGCTCATGTGCCCAATATTGTTGATTTTGTAGCTGGAATGAAAATTATATTGAAAGAGAACGGAATTATTACTATGGAATTTCCGCATCTTATGCAATTAGTAGAGAATAATCAATTTGATACCATTTACCACGAGCACTTTTCATATCTGTCTTTTTATACCGTTAAGCAAATATTTGAATCGCAGGGTTTATCCATTTTTGATGTTGACGAAATTCCTACGCATGGTGGTTCCTTGCGCATTTATGCAAAACATGTTGAAGATACAAGTAAACAGATTACACCAAAAGTTGCAGCAATGCTACAAGAGGAGCTTTCGAAAGGAATGAATACACCTTCTTATTATAGTAACTTTCAGAAGAAGGCATTTGCAGTAAAACTAAGTTTTATTGATTTTTTAATAACGCAAAGAAAAGCAGATAAAAAGGTGGCCGCTTATGGTGCAGCTGCAAAAGGGAATACATTACTTAATTATTGTGGTGTAAAAAATGATTTGATTGATTATGTAGTGGATGCTAATCCAAATAAGCAGAATAAGTGGTTGCCTGCAAGCCATATTCCGGTGGTTGATGAACAATATCTAAAAAAGATGAAACCAGATTGTGTAGTGGTATTCCCTTGGAACATTAAAGAAGAGATTATAAAGCAATTGGATTATATAAATGAATGGAACGGCAAGTTCGTAATTCCAATTCCTCAATTAGAAGTCATTTAATTGCATGAAAAAAATCCTGGTAACTGGCGCTTCAGGCTTTATAGGTAATTATGTCATCACTGAATTACTAAAAAGACAACAAAAAGTAATTGCCACATCAACATCAGAAAATAAGTGTCTCTCAATGCCGTGGTTTGCTCATGTTGACTATATTCCTTTTAAATTTGAAGAGTTTGCACCGGCAGTAAATTATTTTGACTTTTTCAAGAAGCCGGATGCGGTAATTCATCTAGCTTGGGGAGGTTTACCTAACTACAAATCACTGTTTCATTTCGAGAAAAACCTACCGGTACACTACTACTTTTTAAAAAACCTCATAGTCAATGGTGTAAAAGATATTTCGGTTACAGGTACATGTTTTGAATATGGTTTTACGGAAGGTGAATTAAAAGAGCAGATGCCTGCAGATCCGGTAAATGCTTATGCTATAGCCAAAGACGCTCTACGAAGGTTTATGCAACAGTTGCAAGTCGCTCATCCCTTTGCATTTAAATGGATAAGACTTTTTTATATGTACGGAAAAGGACAAAATCCCAATGCGGTTTTTTCTCAATTGAATAAAGCCATTGAAAATAACGATTCTGTGTTTAATATGAGTGGGGGTGAGCAAGTACGTGATTTCTTACCTGTAGAGGACGTAGCAGCATTTATTATATCAATTGCACTTCAGGATGAAATAACGGGTATTATTAACTGTTGCAGTGGCCAGCCAAAAAAATTGAAGGACTTGGTTCTACAATACATCAAAGAAAAAAAATCAGATATTACACTGAATCTTGGCTATTATCCTTACCCGGATTATGAACCT
>JBQCHB010000214.1:0-8141 GCA_051955075.1 Flavisolibacter sp. | reverse complement strand
CTGCTTTTCAATTCTTTTTTCATGCAAACGCTTTCGGGTAAACCTGTGTAGGGCGGATAATTAGGAATGATATGATAACCGCTTGTTTGGTACAAGCTGCGGGCTGTTTTAAAATGAATGCTGGTTTCCAACACAGCATTGTTATGGCCTTGCTCCGTTGCCCATTGTTCAAGGCTTTGCAATATTTTTTTCGACAAGCCCTGGGCTCTCCATGCTTTTTGAACAAACATTCTTTTTATTTCCACCGTATGGCTATCCAACGCTTTAAAACAGCCACAGGCAACAGGCTCATTATTGTCATACGCTACAAGCACTGTTTTCAGATCGGGTACTTTGTTGTGCTGGTCGTAAGTGGCCTGGTCTTCTTTTAGTTCATGCCATAGTTCATGGTCAAGGCGGGCGACCAGCATTTGAAAATCAGGATCGCCGGAATCGGTTCTTTTTATAAAAAAATGCTGAAGCATCATGAAAATAAAGTAAGGAAAATTTTCAGTGCATGAAAGCAACAGGTGCTTTCAAAACATTTCATTTTAAAAGTCTTTATAGTTTTGTTTTTCCTATGCCTTCGTTCGTTATTTTCACGGGCTTTATCAGTCCTTTTTCGTCGAAATACATTCTGTCGATGCAGGTTACTCTATGGTTAGCAGCGGTTTCGCCCAAAGGCCTGCGGTGGTAAACGATCAGCCATTCATCTTTGCCCGGAAGTTGTACAACAGAGTGATGTCCTGCGCCGGTTGCCACTGTCGAATCTTGCTGCAACACGGTTCCTATCCTGGTAAAAGGTCCGAAAGGAGAATCGGCCATAGCATACGCCACCTTATAATTGGGACCGGTCCAGCCGCCTTCGCTCCACATAAAATAATATTTGCCATTGCGTGTAAACATTATCGGCCCTTCCACATAGCCCTTCGGTGTGATCTCTTTATATAAGGTTCCATCTTCAAAAGGTAATAAACCTGTAAGATCATTTTTTAACCGGACAATGTTGCAATGACCCCAACCACCATAGATCATATAGTATTGTCCGTTGTCGTTAAAAACAAATTGATCAATAGGCTGGGCGCCGTTGTGAATAGTACCGATCAAAGGCTTGCCGAGATAATCTTTGAATGGCCCTTCAGGATGTGAAGCAACAGCTACACCTATACCACCGATCTCTCCTTCGTGTACATCGTTGGCGCTAAAAAACAAATAGTACAGGCTATCTTTTTTGATCATGGCGGGTGCCCACATAGCTTTGTGGGCCCATTTTACGGCAGCTGTATCTACTATCTTTTCATGCTTTTGCCAGTGTACGCCGTCGGTGCTTGAAAAGGCATCCATAAACACCTGTTGCTCGTAAGGCGCCGAATAAGTCGGATAGATCCAAAGTGTATGATCAAAGCGTACCACTTCAGGATCGGCATACCAGCCGGGGAATACAGGATTGCCTTTGCTTGTAATGTGTATATCCTGCGCATGTACCATTATAGATGTGGTGATAAGCGCAAGGGTCATCCAATTTTTTATAGGCGTCATAAAAAGCATATTGTTGTTAAATGTAAAGGTTAAATCAATAAACTGATGCAATTTTTGTCGGCTTGTTCATGCCTGTTGCTTTATGGCAAATGACCTGCAGGCATCTATTACAATTCAATGGGCAGCAAGCAAATTAACAGTAAATCGAATCATTCTTTATTCATAACTTCTTTATGTTTTACATTTATGTTTCATTGATAAAAAACAGCTATGCAAAAACTTCTTTTTTTTCTTGTTGTATTTTCTACATTCTTTTATTGCGCTTATAAAAAGCCTGTTGCTATGGCAGATGCAACGGCAGTAAAAATTAAAACAGGCGCCGATCAAACCGAAAAGTATTTGCCTTATTTAAAAGGGAAAAGAATAGGCTTGTTAGGCAATCTAACTTCGGTTATTGGTAAAAAACATTTGGTAGATAGTTTACTATCGCTTGGCGTTAATATCGTAAAAGTGTTTGGTCCTGAACATGGGTTCAGGGGCAATGCCAGTGCCGGCGTAAGTGTAAAAGATGAAAAAGACAGTGCCACGGGCATTCCTATTATTTCTTTATACGGTCCAAAAAATAAACCATCCAAACAAGACCTTGCAGATGTTGACCTGATGATCTATGATATGCAGGATGTGGGTTGCCGTTTTTATACCAACATTAATGCACTGGCCCGTTTAATGGAAGCCTGTGCAGAAAATGGCAAAGAGCTTTTGATACTTGACCGCCCCAACCCGAACGGCTATTTTGTTGATGGCCCTGTGCTGGACATGAAATTAAGATCAGGCATTGGCCAGTTTCCCATTCCTATTACGCATGGCATGACGATAGGGGAGTTTGCTAAAATGGTCAATGGCGAAGGCTGGCTGCCCAGGGGTTTGCAATGCAAGATCAAAATAATTCCAGTGGCTAATTATAACCACGACATGCCGTACGAGCTGCCGGTGAAACCATCGCCCAATTTAAATACGCAGCAGTCAATTTTGTTATATCCTTCTATGTGCTTGTTCGAAGGCACCATTCTTAACTATGGCCGAGGCACTTATTTTCCTTTCACAGTGTTGGGCAGCCCGGCATTGAAAGGCCAATACGATTTTTCTTTTACACCTGTTGGCATTCCCGGCATGTCGGAAACGCCTTTGTATATGAACGAGGTTTGTTATGGTCTTGACCTGCGCCACTACGATGTAAGCCAATTGCGTAAAACAAAAAAGATCAACATTCAATGGATGCAAGAATTGTACAACGCTTATCCTGATAAAGAGAAATTCTTCGATTACAAGCAAAGCAGGGAGATAGGCAATATTGATTTTCGTACAGGCGATGCAAAGTTCACACAGCAGATCATTGATAATGTGCCGGAAGAGGAAATTCGCAAGAGCTGGGAACCTGCGTTAAGCAATTATAAAAAAATGCGTAAAAAATATTTGTTGTATCCGTAACGCTTATAGCAAATAATTCATGAATAAGATTCGTGTAATTCTTTTAGCATAATACTGTTCAAAAAAGTTCCATCATGGCCACCAAAGTTGACTGGAGCGAAGCCATAAAGCCGCTTCTCAAAAGGTATAAGAACAAAAAACATCCACTGGAATATCAAAGCATTTATCAACTGGTAATAATGGTTGTTTTGTCTGCGCAGGATTCTGACAGGAACATCAATGCACTGGCGCCAAAGTTATTCGAAGCATTTCCCAACATGCAATCGCTTGCCAGGGCCAGCGCCGAAACATTATTTCCTTTTATTAGTAAGGTGCGCAACTTTGGCAATAAAACCAAGTGGCTGCTGCAGATGGCGCAAACCATAAAAAAGGACAGCAACATTCCGCTTACACTTGATGAACTCACTGCTTTGCCAGGCATTGGCCGTAAATCGGCTTGTGTTATTTTGCGTGAAGCGGGCAAGCCTGCCGAAGGTGTTATTGTTGATCTGCACGTGGTGCGTGTAGCGCCAAGATTGGGCATTGCCACCGGTGCCGATCCTAAAAAAATTGAAAAACAGATCATGGAGCAATTGCCGCAAAAAGAATGGGATGCAGGCATGGCCATGTCGTTTTTAGGCCGGGAGATCTGCCGCCCTCAACCCAGGTGCGAGATATGCCTGATGAGACCAGTTTGCCAGTATTACCAGGAGCTGAAGAAAATATTGTAAAGCAGGTTTTGTTTATTTATTCATAATGCGCCTGCAGCATTTTTCTAGTAAACTTATTCAACGACAAGATCAAATGAATTTAAAAGCCGGTAGTAGACTATGCTATCGGCTTTTAAAAAAACTTCTTAATAAAAGAATTGTTCTGATTCGATCTTCCCATCTTTTACTTCATACAACATTACCTGGTTGATCTGTATTCTTCCAAGGTCCTGCACTGTAATATCCATTTCTCTTCCAACTGCAAAATGGTTGCCGCCTATTACGGGTTGGGTGGTAGCGGCCCGGTGTACCTCCTGTATCTTTTTTACAAACGCTTCGCCTTTTTGGCGAACCTTAGCCTTGCCTTCTGCATTTTGAAAATACGGAGAGTTGGAAGGTTCTATGCTTCTTACCGTGTTTGCAAAAAGCTCGTCCTGTATGTCAAACCATTTTTCCTGTTGTGCAAGCTCGTTAAACCGTGCTGCCACCTCGTGAATGGTATATGCCTTATCCTTTCCATTTGGCTTCCCTTTGCCTGTGGATAGTAAAGCCGGCAGGCTCTGTTCTATGTATTGGCCCCATCCATGTACGCAGGCATTGTAGCATTCATATTCGGGAACAAGGCCCTGGTGTGTAAACGTCACCTTCGTTTTGTTTTCATGTTCAGAAATATCAAAAACAACCTTTGTTCCTTTCCACTCGCTTTTGTCTTTGGTGAAACTAAAAAAGTTATCCAGCACCAGCCAAACCACTTTTTTGTTGGGAACAACTTCTATCAATTTCATGGTGCAATGATGAACGTCTTTGTAACGATACATAAATTCATCATTTAGATTTTCTGTATTGCCTTCAATTTCTTCCGACCACCACCCACGAACGTTATTGATGGCATCGAATACTTCTTTCGGCGTTTGATCTACCAAAAGGGTTGTAGTGAAGCTTTGACTTTCCATGTTTTATTTTTTTATTGATTCTGTTTCGGCTTTGCTCTGTTTATTAGGTTGCCCTTTGCCGGTATGTATCAAATTCAACAGGCTGTTTAAATAATAGTTCCATCCATTTGAGCAGTTCCTGAAACATTCAATGTCCGGCGTTAAACCCAGGTGCGTGAACACGATCTTTGTTGTGTTGCCTTCCTTAGAAATTTCAAAAACATTTGTAGTGCCATTCCATTCGCTTTTATCTTTTAAAAAATTCAGGCAACTGTTGGTGACAAGCCAAACTATTTTTTCGCTTGGAATGATCTCCACCAGTTTGTGTTTTGAATAATGCACATCGCCGAAACGAACCTCAAATTCATCATATAATTTTTGTGAACTGCCTTTAAAATCTTCCGACCACCATGCGGTTACATCGTTGATAGCATTAAAGACTTTTTCCTTCGTTTCATCTACAAGAAAAGTAGCAGTAAAGTGTGGCGTGTGCATTGCTGAATTTTATTTAGCTGGCTTTAGTAACTATACTTCTATGGTATCGAATAAATAGATTTGAACTTTGTCGTCAGGCGCTAAGATCTTTCTGTCTGCGGCGCAAGCCTTTCCTTCTTCAGAGGCAAATGCAGTTTTGATCGCTTCTAAATTTTCGAAGTACAAGGTCCCGATAAGATAAGTTTCTTTATCTCCGGTTATCGAAAGCGGCTGGCTTTTGCTTACCTCGTACCTTTTTAACCCGGGAAGTTTTTTTGCAAGCGGGATATGCACCTCAAAATAATGTTTGTCGAAAGCATTTTTATCCGCCGGCGTTTTATAAATCACAATCATTTGTGCCATGTCATTTCTGTTTTCTGTTGGTTCTATTGAACAAAAGTATTGTCTAAAGGCTACTTCCGTGCGGTGTAAAATGGACTTTGTAGCGGGTTGATTTGGACATGAACAGATTTTATCTTTGCCAATAAAATCTGCAGATGAAACATCTTACGATCATCGTTCCCGACGGAGAAGGAAACAACTTAAGCAGCATTGTTGGCGCTTACAAAATATTTACAAGAGCCAATGCTTACCGCAGGGAAGCCGGCAGGAAAGAATTGTTTACAATTCAATTGGCAGGCATTTCAAAAAAAGTGGCGTTTTATGATGGCTTGTTCACTGTAAAGCCGCATACACATATTTCGTCAATAGCAAAAACGAATCTTATTATCATCCCTTCCCTAAATCATAATTACAATAAGGCTGTAAAAGGAAACGGTTTGCTGGTCGATTGGATAGAAAAACAATACAGGAACGGCGCCGAGGTAGCAAGCATTTGCACCGGTGCGTTTTTGCTGGCATCATCGGGTTTGCTGGATGGAAAGACCTGCTCTACACATTGGGCCGCTGCAGATAATTTCAGAAAGATGTTTCCGCATGTGAATTTGCAAACCGATAAATTGATCACTGACGAAGATGGCATTTATACCAACGGTGGTGCTTATTCTTTTTTAAACCTGGTGATCTACCTGGTAGAAAAATATTACGACAGGCAAACCGCTATTTTTTGTTCTAAAGTTTTTCAAATTGAAATGGACAGGCAAAGCCAGTCGGCCTTCATTATATTTAAAGGACAAAAATTGCATAACGATGAAATGGTGCAAAAAGCACAGTTTTATATCGAAAGCAAGCTGCATGAAAAAATATCGGTTGAAGACATGTCGTCCAGGTTTGCTGTTGGCAGAAGAAACTTTGACAGGAGGTTTATAAAAGCAACAGGCAATACGCCGGTAGAATATGCGCAAAGAGTAAAAATTGAATCGGCAAAAAAGGCGTTTGAAAATACCCGTAAAACAGTTAATGAAGTGATGTATGAAGTAGGGTATTCGGATGTAAAAGCATTTCGTGAGGTATTTAGAAAAATTACAGGCATGTCGCCATTGGAATATAGAGGCAGGTACAACAAGGAAGCAGTCGTTTGACAAGTGCGATAATTAAATAACAACAATTATTAGCGTTCAAAGTGATCTTCTTTGCTAAAGAAAGGTGTAGGCGCATCTTCAACAATTTTCCCTGATCATAAGTTAACGCTCCAATTTTCTGTCTCAAACATTCACCTCTCAAACAATCAACTTATTTTTGCCGCTATGGCAACAGATCAATTCCAGTCTCCCGATTATTTTTTAGTAGATGAATTATTAACCGATGAGCATAAGTTGATCCGCGAAACCGTTCGCAATTATGTAAAGAAAGAAATTTCACCCATCATTGAAGACTATGCGCAGCGGGCCGAATTTCCGCAACAGATCGTAAAGCAACTGGGCGAACTGGGTTGTTTTGGTCCTACCATTCCGCATGAATATGGCGGCGGCGGTTTGGATTACATCAGCTATGGTTTAATGATGCAGGAGTTGGAAAGGGGCGATAGTGGTGTTCGTTCCACGGCGTCGGTGCAGGGCTCATTGGTCATGTTTCCCATTTATGCTTATGGCAGCGAGGAGCAGCGGAGAAAATATTTGCCCAGGCTGGCCAGTGGTGAATGGCTGGGTTGTTTTGGTTTGACAGAACCTGATCATGGATCGAACCCTGCGGGCATGCTTACTAATATTAAAGATGCCGGCGATCATGTAATACTCAATGGCAGTAAAATGTGGATCTCCAATGCGCCTTTTTCGCAAATAGCCGTAGTATGGGCAAAGGATGAAGCAGGCGATATAAGAGGACTGGTTGTGGAAAGAGGTATGGAAGGGTTTTCTACGCCTACCACGCATGGCAAATGGAGCCTGCGGGCCAGCGCAACAGGAGAACTGGTTTTTGATAATGTAAAAGTGCCGAAAGAAAATATTTTCCCTAACGTAAAAGGATTGAAAGGCCCATTGGGTTGCCTTACAAAAGCAAGGTATGGCATTGCCTGGGGCGCCCTGGGTGCGGCTATGGATTGTTACGATACGGCACTTCGGTATAGTAAAGAAAGAGTGCAGTTCGACAGGCCGATAGGCGGCTTCCAGTTGCAGCAAAAAAAGCTGGCGGAGATGATCACCGAGATCACCAAAGCACAATTACTGGTATGGCGCTTAGGAACATTGATGAATGAAGGCAGGGCTACACCGCAGCAGGTGTCAATGGCCAAACGTAACAGTTGCGAAATAGCTACCAACATTGCAAGAGATGCAAGGCAAATGCTGGGCGGCATGGGCATCACCGGCGAATACAGCATCATGCGCCACATGATGAACCTGGAAAGTGTCATCACCTACGAAGGCACACATGATGTGCATTTGTTGATCACCGGTATGGATGTAACAGGATTGAATGCGTTTAAATGATTCCCCCTGTCCCCCTAAAGGGGAGACTTAGGTTGGAAAGGTTTTTCTGTTGCAATTACTTTTTATTGAAAGATTCTATTGTATGTACTTAGCTGCATTGCTAATTTGAATTTTCATTGCGTCGCACACTTGTACTTTCTGTAATTCTACTGAGCCTTCCGGAGTACAGCATTATATAAAGAGCTTTACAAATTTTTGCTCTCACTAATATTCAGTTCTTTTGCATACTGTTTTTACAATTATGCAAAATGAAATAAATAAAGAAAACAACGACC
>JBQCHB010000213.1:0-4802 GCA_051955075.1 Flavisolibacter sp. | reverse complement strand
AGAGAAGTATTAATAAAAACCGATGCCGAGTTGCAAGAGTATTTGGATAACTTAAGTTAATGAGTAATGAATGATGAGTAATGACTTCGTGTCAGGCCTGAAAACTTTACATAACGCAGCCTGTCCGATACCCGGAGCATACTAGTTTTTGTAGGCGGCCTGCTTATTACTGATTATTCATTACTCATCACTCATTTTTCCCCTTCAACTATAAAATTGTTAAGAAACATTTTATTGGTTAAACACGGTATGCCAATTGCCTTCTAACTGCTCGTAAAGGCTATATTTGCCACGATTTTTAATCAAAATATCATCATGAAGAAATTATTTACCCTGCTGAGCCTGGTATCTGTTGCTTTCATCAGCCAGGCGCAATCCGATAAAAATCCTACGAAAAGCGACCCCGACGCTAAAAAAATACTGGATGCGGTAAGTGCCAAATTCAAAACCTATAAAGCGCCGCAGGCCACCTTTACCTATAAAGTGGAAAACGCACAAGGCAAAGCCCTTTCTACCAAAAAAGGAACGGTTACCATGAAAGGCAATCGCTATAAGGTGATGCTTGATGGTATGGAAATTTACTCCGACGGCAGAACCACATGGAACTACGATAAAAGTGCCAACGAAGTAACCGTTGATAATGTAAACACCGCTGCCAGCGCCATGACGCCGCAAAAGTTATTTACTAATTTTTACGACCAGGACTTTTACTATAAATTGAACGGCACTAAAAAAGAAGCCGGAAAAACCCTTCAGGAAATTGAATTAACGCCTACCGACAAAACACGTCCTTTTCATAAAGTATATGTGTTGATAGACAAGGGCACCAACACCATTTACAGTGCAAGGTTTTTAGAAAAATCAGGCGGCCGCTATAGCTACACCATCAACTCCATGAAAGGAACAGCTTCTGTGTCCGATTCTTATTTCGCTTTTGATAAATCAAAATATCCCGGCGTGGAAGTAGTTGACCTGCGATAAAAATATTTCCCTTTGAAAAATTGGATCCCGCTTGCAAGAGCGGGATTTTTTTTGATCATCGCAAAGCACCTGTCGCATTCAACCCTGAAATCGCCGCATGTAGACATTAACAGCATCAGCTTTATTGGCGAGATTTGTCTATCAAAACCAATTCAAAATGAGAAAAATAATTGTGTTATCCATGATCACCTTAGATGGTGTGATGCAGGCACCCGGCGGGCCGCAGGAAGATACATCTGGTGGTTTTAAATATGGCGGTTGGGTGGCGCCTTATGGTGACGAAGCTTCGGGTAAGGTGATGCAAAAACTGATGCAGCCTGCCGACCTTCTTTTGGGCAGAAAAACATTTGAGATCTGGGAAAACTACTGGCCCGAACATACAGACTACTGGACAAGCATCAACGACGTTACCAAATACGTGCTGTCCACCACCAGGAAAAACTCGGGTTGGAAAAATTCAGTTTTCTTCAATAGCCTGGCAGATATAGAAAAGCTCAAAAATTCAGAAGGCTCCGACATACAGGTTTGGGGCAGTGGTGAGCTCATTCAACTATTGCTGGCACATGACCTGGTGGACGAACTATGGCTGATGATCCACCCGTTGACATTGGGCGAAGGAAAGAAGTTATTTGCCGGTGGTCCCATTCCTGCAGCGTTTACATTATTGGAGAGCATCGTTACACGGGGCGGTGTTATCATGGCCCATTACAAGCGGGCAGGAGATGTAAAGACGGGTAACGCCGGTGCATAACCGCAGGCAGATGAATGGCTCCGCCGGGTAGAGAGGCCAGTTACGGAAGCATGAATGTCAATATGCTTTTGCCTGGGACCATGCTTACAGTGAAAGGGATATCTTTAATGTAGTTAAATGTGGGTATATTGGAGAGATAAAATGTTATAGGCTATATTTCAACCATGCTTTTATTTAGAGAGATAAGTGCAAAACGTTTTCTTTTGGCAATAATCCTGGTCATCATGCTTACTGGGTTAGGCTATTTGTCCGCTCTCGGCAGCGGTAAAAGCTTATTGTCCTATTTGTTTTACATATTCCGTTTTCCAACCCACTCTATCTTATCGGACTTTTTCGGTCAAAGTTCTACGCTATATAGAACGGGCTTGGTCGTCAATATCTTTTTTTGGTCATTAATCTTTGAGAGAACCTTTTTCGTTGCAACTTACTTGAAGAGTGGATCTCAATAGCCATCACTAAATCAAACTACATAACTTTCTTTTTTATTCATGGCGACAAATTACAAGTGGACAATTCGGTTTAGCGTCTTGACGCCCATTCTTATTCTCATTTCCATTTTTCTTATGGGCGGTGGACACGGATGGTACACACCTGCAATGGTACTGTTTCCTTGGGCGACGCTTAACACTGCTTGGCAAGACTATTTATCGGGGCCATTCATGATTGCTGGAGCATTTCAGTTCATTGTGTATGGTTTTCTAATTGATAAATCGAGAGGTACAAACAACCAAGCCTTAGCCACTGCCGGCATTTTACTATCGCATGTCATCTTGGTTATACTTATTCTCCTGCTGAAAAATCCTGAATGGAGGTAGTTCGAACAGTACTGTAACAGCCTATAATATGGTGTTGCTTTAATAGGTGCTGACGAATATGTTTTGAACGCATTATCTTTATTGAACAACAGCATAAAGGTAAGGCTGCGGTTTTCCAAATGAACCTACTGACAGCATTAGCAGAAGTTCCTCACACAGTCTTAAATTGCCTGAGTGACTATATCTTTGTTACATGACAACCAAAGAAAATATTATTTCACTGCTAAAAAGCAATAAGGCAGAGTTGTCAAGGTATGGCGTGTCCACGATTGGATTGTTTGGATCTTATTTGCGTAATGAGCAGTCGAAAGGAAGCGATATTGATTTACTGGTTGATTTTGAGCCTGACAAAGAAAATTTTGACAACTATATGGCCGTGTACGACATCTTCGAGAAGTTGTTCCGAAACGAGAAAGTTGAAATTGTGACGAAGAACGGATTAAGCAAGCATATCGGCCCTAAGATCTTAAACGAAGTATTATATGTCTAAGGAACCTGTTGAGTTTTTGAAACACATAGCGGACGAATGCGCATATTTACTTTCTGTAAGTAAGGACTTGTCAAAAGAAAGCTTTCTTGATGATGAGACTTTAAAACGGGCAGTCGTCAGAAGCTTAGAAATAATTGGTGAGGCGACGAAGAAAGTTCCTGACGACTTCAAGGTAAAATGGAACTCAATACAATGGAGAAACATGGCAGGTATGAGAGACCGTCTTATTCATGATTACATTGGAGTGAACTACTCAATTGTTTGGGACGTATTCAAAAACAAAATCCCCGAGCTTTACGACCAGATACAACACGTACTTAAGGCGGATTAAGAACTATTGCCAACAATATGTTTATAAAAATTGTGGCCCTGGATTAAGCATTCAGCTAAAAACCGCTATTTTGTTTTTGTGGTTAATTGAACCCTGTGTTTTCAATTGTCGCAACTTCATAGACATTTTCTCCGTTCCCTGCACGAAAAAGCTCAAAAGCACAACAAGCGTATTACTATAAACACCACAAACAACTCATGACAACAAAGATTCTTACTATATGCACAATGCTGGTGCTGGCATCTTGCAGTAACAATAAACCAACAAATAACATTATGAGTAAACAAAAGCAAATGGTAGAAAAATACATGGATGGGTTCAGGGCAACCGACCATAAAAAAATACTGTCGTGTTTAACTGAAGATGTAGTTTGGGAAATGCCCGGATATTACCTGCACAAAGGCAAAGTTGCTTTTGATAAAGAAATTGAAAACGCCAACGCTGACGGCTACCCGGACATTAAAGTTGCCAGGCTTGTAGAAGAGGGAAACATCGTGGTAGCTGAAGGCACAGTAAAAGCAAAAATGAAAGATGGCAGTATGCTTGATGCCGTCTTTTGCGACGTCTTTCACTTCACAAACGGAAAAATAAGTAAACTGACCTCGTACGTGATGTTCAACAAATGACCTTTTCTTTTGCCACGGCCCGCTGTAAAGTTCCGGCGGGTAAATGTTTTAGGGAATAAAGCCTTTCACTCACCATCATCGTTAGCATTATAACACCCTTGCGCTCAAACCCGCCTATAATAAAAAAAGACCGTCCTTAAAACAGTCTTTATCCATCATCTACCATCTATCAACTATCATCTCACCATCAGCCACCCTCTATCCTTCACTGCACTATCCTGCTTACCGGGTCGCTATAGGCCACCTGCTCGTTATTGCCATAGGCCACCACCCGGAACCAGTATTTTTGGCCGCTTTCAAGGTCTTTTAAAAGCTGTAAAGCTATTCTAGGACGAGACAGTATCGCATTTATACAATAGACGGGAAGCAGGCTGCAGCCCTGTGATCAAAAAGCGTTGGACAAAGTCCTACGGTCCGTAACTCAAACCTTAAACCTTACCCTCACACCTCAACGCTTACCCCTCAACTTCCGTAATTGTCTTTTGAAATATAATCTCAGCTATATATCTTTACCCGCCATCAAAAATGAAGTATCCGTAAATTTTTAATTTTGAAGAAGACCTTTTTGCTAGTCGTCCCCTTTGCCTTATTACTGTCTATTCTTTTTGTATCCTGTAAAAAAGAGCTGAGCCTTGAAAATACCGCACAGAATGGTGGCACTGCCCTGTATTCTTTCGATGGAGGAACAGGAGATTGTGCGGGAGCCATTGTTTCAGGCGCCTTTACAGCGGGTGTAGCCATTACGGCGGCCAACACGGTAACGTTAAGCGTAACCGTAGATTCCATTGGTACTTATATTATTTCTACC